>CAJXZI010000237.1 GCA_913063005.1 uncultured Halieaceae bacterium
CAAGGCCTCGAGTGTTTGAATATTGCGCTCGGGTATTTGCTCTGGGTTTGGAAATGTCTCCAAGACGCGAGTAACCATATTCTCACGGAGCAGATGGATCATCGGGAACGGTGCGCGATTGGTGTAGTGGCTCGCGGCATCCTCTGGCTCTCCAGCAAATTGATAATCTGGATGGAAGCTCGCCAATTGCAGCACGCCAAGCAAGTCCATTTCTTCGAGAAGTTGCTGGGCACCATCCAAAAACGCTAAGTAATGGTCAAACTCTTTAAGAGCGTTAGGGAATACGAGGAGCGTGGTCGCAACTTCTGTCTCCGACGCTTTTTGGATGAGCTCAATTTCATCTAACAGCGCTGCCGCTACGTCCTCATCTTCCGTGGCTTCACAAACTATCAATCGCAGTGCGTCAGAAGCTATTAGGGGTCTCGCAAAGGGACAGAGATTGAGCCCGACAACAAACGTCCTTACCCATTCAAGCGTCTTACGCTCAACCTCAGCTCTCGGTGGTGTGAGTTCGGACGCAGGCACACTCTCTGGCTCAACTGGCATCGTCCAGCGCCTCTTGTTGTTCCATCCAGAGTTCTTCGAGCGTCTCAAGCTCAGCTTTAATCTCGCCCTCCTGCTTCACCACTTGGGCCAGTCGGTCGCGGTGCTCTGCCTCGTACATCGCGGGGTCCGCCAGCTCCGCCTGTAATGCGTCGAGCTTAGTCTGAAGACTTTCCAGCTGCTTCTCTGTTTTTTGCAACGCTTGTCGCAAGGGTTTCAAGCGCTGGCGTTGCTCTGCGTTACTTTGCCTTTGCGCCTTGCCGCGGAGCGCAGTTTGATTGGGGCTACCAGAAGGCGAGGTCTGAGCCCCAGAAGCAGTAACCATACTAGTAGACAGCCCTGAGTTGCTCTGACTCTGTGCCGAACTTTGATCACTGGGCCGATTGGAAGATCCAGCTTCATCATCGTTGGGCACCTCGTGAGAACTCTCCGAAGCCTTATCGCCCGCCAAGACCCATTTTTCATAGGTCGAGAGATCATCGGGGTACTCAGCAACTGAGCCGCCCTCGACCAGCCAAAGGGACTCGACGACATGACGCAGTAAATGTCGATCGTGACTCACCAAGACAATGGCACCCGCGTAACCCTGTAAGGCCATCGCAAGTGCGTGACGCATTTCCAAATCAAGGTGGTTTGTTGGCTCGTCCAAAATGAGCACATTGGGGTCCTGCCAAACCACCATGGCCAACGCCAAACGCGCCTTTTCACCGCCCGAGAACGGGCGAATGGCCTCTTTCGCGCGATCACCTTTGAAGTTAAAACCACCCAAGAAATCGAGAATGCTTTGCTCACGGGCGGCAGGTGTTAAACGTTGAAGATGTAAAAGCGGGCTCGCATCGAGATCCAGCACATCCAGCTGCTGCTGATCAAAATAGCCGATTCTCAAGTGGGCGCCCGTGACGCGCCTGCCATTTTGAGGGTCCAACGCACCGGTCAAACCTTTGAGTAACGTCGACTTACCGGCGCCATTCTTACCCAAGAGCCCAATGCGATCACCTGGATGAAGCGAGAACGAGACATTGTTGAGAATGGTTTCGTCGCCATAACCCAGTGACAGATCATCGATCGACAGGAGCGGATCGCTGGTTTTTCCCGGCTCAGGAAACTGGAAGTAAAACGGCGAGTCAGCGTGCGCTGGTGCAACCGTCTCCATGCGCTCAAGCGCCTTTAAGCGACTCTGCGCCTGTTTTGCTTTGGTCGCTTTTGCGCGAAAACGGCGCACAAAGTCCTCGATGTGCGCTATCTCTCGCTGCTGACGCGCATACTCCGCTTGCTGCTGTGCCATGCGCTCCGCGCGCTGTTTCTCAAACGCAGAGTAACCTCCGCGATAAGTCACTAGCTGCTGGCGTTCCAAGCTCAAGGTGCGGTCACAAATAGCATCAATAAAATCGCGGTCATGCGAAATCATGAGTAAGGTGCCTTCGTACCTTAGGAGCCAGGACTGAAGCCACAGCATGGTGTCGAGATCTAGGTGGTTGGTCGGCTCATCGAGCAGGAGCACGTCCGAGGGCGTCATTAACGCCCGCGCCAAGTTCAGACGCACGCGCCAGCCACCCGAAAAGTCAGTCACGGTTTGACTTAGTTCAGCCCGAGCGAAACCCAGACCCAGTAGCAGCTGTTCTGCGCGTCGCTCTGCGTCGTAACCGTCGAGTGTATCAAGCTCTTGGTAGAATGATGCGGCCTGTTCGTAGTTCTCAGCCCTCTCTGCTTCAGCAATTTTTTGCAGCAGATTAAAGACGGCTGAGTCTCCAGCCATAACAAAGTTGAGCGCGGTTTCGGCACTCGCCTCGAGCTCCTGCGCCATATGCGCAAGTCGCAGCCCGGACATACCTCTAATATCACCGCTGTCTGAGGCAAGCGTTCCCAAGAGCATGGCAAAGAAACTCGATTTACCAGTACCGTTTGCCCCGATGAGCGCGAGCTTTTGCCCAGGCTGAAGCGTAGCCGATGCGTTCTGCATCAGTAGCTTGGGTCCGCGGCTAAGGCTTATGTTTTCTAAAATAATCACTTAAACAATGCTGTGTTTTCGCTTATTCGGGGATTCCCGACGTGTGCTCGCTACCGCAAACTCCGCGCCGTTAAGACGCAGGTTCTAAGAATAAAACAGCAAGAGGTATTACTTACACGCGGACAATACGTCTTGGTTGTCAGTATCTCATACTCGAGCGGCGCGAGGATGCTGAGCAGTGCAATGAAGGCGCAAGGCCAGGCTCAGCTCTTGCGTTGATTGAACACAACTCGCCGACCCATTCCATCCCCTTTTAGGCGCCTAAACATCCTAGATCCCTAGACATCCAAGGCCCCTACACATTCAAGGCCCCTAAACATTCAAGGCCGCTAAACAACCAAGGCACATAAACATCATAGGCCCCAAAAATTTTAGGCCCCAGAACATCTTAGCCCCTGAATATCTTGGACACCGGCGTCTAAAGCGCTACGTACGGCATTAAGATGGCTGGCTCAGTGTATTCGGGGATCTATCCCAAGATCGTCGCAAAGTGTCGGCAATGATCAGCCCAAGCGGGGCGGAGGCCCAAATCGATATTAGGAGCGACGCACTCTCCCAATCGCGCAACAAAGGGCCTGTGACGATGAGCAGCACGCGAAAAACCCAGAAGGCTCCATACATGGCGCCCACAAAACGAATCATCCAGATACGATGTTGCTCCCAGTCCTTCTTAACAGCAGTGCGCCAGCCCATAGCCGCAGCGAAGTAGACGCAGAGAGACATCGAATAAAAGCCCCACTCCGCCCAGATTCCACCGTAAGGTCCGACCGCATCGTGCTCACTCGCGAGATAGAGAGCGGCGACCGTGCCGATGGTTAAAAAGGCCATCGTCACCTTTCCCAGCCAAGCATGATAGCCACCCGACACGTTATGACCCGGTCGAAAAAGCTGAATATGCATAAGGACAAACACAATTGAGTTGCAGGCTAAATGGAGATAAAGCGCATTGGTCCGCAGTAGAGGTGCACTCACAAACCGCTCATAAAACGCCACCCCCCACGTCTGATGGAGCTCAAAGGTGGATCCCCAAAGCGAGCAGGCATTATCGGCGCACGCAGTCATAGCACTTGTACGAAAATAGAAAAATTCCTAGTATGATAGATTTAAGGTATAAGGATGG
>CAJXZI010000238.1 GCA_913063005.1 uncultured Halieaceae bacterium
AAGTTCAAACCACCGTCACCACGACGTGTAAACGCATTACAGAAGTCGAGGTTGGGGTAGTTACTTGAGTCATAACAACCTTTCAGGATGTCGTCCGAGCTCACAGCCGCAATTGCCTGTTCGATCGCTACATCCCAGTAGTCGATTGACAGAGTTAGGCCAGGCGCGAAGCTAGGAACGATAACAACACCGTATGTTGTGGTGTCAGCTGTCTCTACGTCGAGCGCAGGGTTACCACCTGATACACCGTTAAAGCGTGCAGTCAGAGGGTTAGTCCAGTCGTAGACGCCGTCAGTGAAGATGGCATCTTGAGACACGCCAATCGCTGTGAGAGCAGCAACACAGTTGCCTTCACGAGCATCGGTACCGTTGTTAATGTTGGTAGATGCACAAGGGTCTGAGCTCGCCGCTACCGTGATGGGCAACCGTGGGTCAAACAACTCAGAGATGTTTGGTGCACGAACCGCTTCAGATACCGTTCCGCGGAAACGAACGTCATCGATAGGCGCCCATGTCAGGCCCACTTTCCATGTGTTTGCTTTACCCGAGGTCGAGTAATCCGCTTGGCGAATCGCTGCGTCGAGCGTCAATTCGCGTGTGAAGTCACGATCGAGGAAGATCGGCAGTCGAATCTCGGCAAAGACGTCTGTCACGTCGTACTCACCCTTGGTGTCATACTGCTGGGTGTTATCGAACGAGATGAACGAATACAACCAAGGTGAGATTGAGTTGACAGACTGGCCCGCTTCGTACGGGCTGCCCTCTGGAATCACGCCCAACGTGAGTGGGTCGAGACGGTTGTCACTTGACTCCTCACGGCGCTCAACACCCGCAGCGTAGCCAACAGGACCATCAAGCACTGACTGAAGCACTTCAAACTGACCTACTGCTGTCACATTGAAAACCCACTGCTGAATCTTCAGTGTGCTTTCGAGGTCTGCCGTTACAAAGTTTTGAGCGGCTTCGCTGGCAGAGTACGTACCGAATGGGTTCAGTGGCTGACACTGGCCGTCACCCGGTGTGAACGAGTAATAGCGATCACTGTAATAATCGCCATCAGCGAAGTTGTTTGAACCCGCGAAGTAGTCAAGCGGGTAATCGGTTGTTGGATCGAGAGTCGAACGACACACGACGTTACCACTCGAATCAACGACCGAATCAATCGCTGAGTAGAATCGATCAAGATAGATCGCGTTGGTTTTGTCAGTCTGCTGGAACATGCCGCGGTTGAAAGACACTTCAACACTGTGGCCGTCAGCAGGCTCCCACTCGAGTCCCGCAACAAAACGAGTCGTCTCTCGCGTGTACTTCAAGTTGTTGTTGTCAGTGAGATCCAAAGGGTCCTGCGTCAGCAAAAGGTAACCCGTTTGGTCGACAACAGGCTGCAATGCGTCAGGAATAAACGCGTTATCAGCGCGTATCTCGAGGGTGTCATAGAACGTATCTTGCTCGTTGAAGACGGTCGTCTCGGCGCGAACATATTTCGTTTCCAAGAAACCGCGAAGATTGTCAGAAAACTCGTAGTTAACGTTGAAATTTACTACCTGACGATCTGTCTCTGGGAACAGCGTGTCGCGGTTGAAGTTTACGCGACCACCGTCACCGCCTGTGCCCCACAAGCCATCAACAACAACACCGTCTTGGTTGACGCGGACCGTGCCGTCGGGACCTACCAACCAGCAACCCGCGAGGTAGCCAACACGACCGCCCTCTGATTCCTGACAGTCAGCAATGCCGTTTCCGTTAATATCGACATAAGTCGTGCTTCGACCACCAAAACCAGGGGCGATTGAACCTTCCTGTGAAGTCAGCCAGAAGCGAGGATCCTCAACAACCGCACGGGGTGGACCGTTTGGATCGGGGTTGACCAGTGTTTCGGCAATACCGTTATCACGCGCCCAGCTTCGATCACGGAAACGAAGGCCTTCATCCATTTCGCTTGAGAAGGTCACAACCGCGTTACCACGACCGTTGGCAAAATTAGACCCCCAGACAAGGTCGAGTGTTGTTGTCTGGGCACCGCCGCGCTCAGGTACACCACCCGAGAGATCAACCTGGAAGCCTTCGAAGTCGTCTTTGAGGATAAAGTTCACAACACCGGTTACCGCGTCAGCTCCGTAAATCGCTGAGGCACCGCCTGTTGTCACTTCAACGCTCTTAACAAGCGCGCGAGGAATCGTACCCACGTCTACCGCCTGGCTACCACGGAAACCCGCAACATGGCGACGACCGTTGACCAGTGTTAACGAGCGATCGCCACCCAAACCACGCAGGTTCAAGCTGTTCGCACCTGTTAACGAGTTCTCTGCGGTCAGTGACGAAACCAGTGCGGGAATATCAGAAACGATATCAGCGATATTGATTTCACCAGAGTTACGGATGTCCTCTTCGGTAACTGACTGAACGGGAACCGAAGAAATGGTATTCGAGTTTACTGGGATACGAGATCCTGTAACCACAACCTCTTCGATTTCCTCCTGGGAAAAAGCACTCGGAGCTGCAGTCGCAACAGCAACGGCCATTGCAGCTAGAGCAAAGCTCGGCTTTTTAGACAACGACTTAATCATCATAGCGTCCTTTGTTGTTCGACCGCGTTTGCTCAACTTAAGCTTCAGCGGCTCTTTTGGTTTGAAGGCGCATGCTTGCGCCTGCGTAACGTCGCACCGCGCAGTATATAGCCGTGCACAAATGTGACAAGTGTGTGACACGCGAACTGCACACCAAAACATAAAAAACCTTAAGAAACAGCCTGTTAGTACGTTGGAGGCGTCATCTGCGAAATCAAATCAGTGCCTTATCGTAGCTTTGGGCTGTCCTAATGCACCATGAAGGTGACTTGAACCTGATAATTGCCTTCACTCGGTGCAACTTTTGATGCCACTGTTTTTACGAACCTGTTTTTGCGCCCCTGTTTTTACGCCGCTTTTTTGCACCGCTTTTTTACACCACTGACGGCTTCGATAATTGACGGCTTTTGCAAGAGCGGCCCGCAAAGGGAGATTTCGAGACGGGGTCGAGCGGACCACGGACCACGGACCACGGACCACGGACCACCGACCACCGACCACCGACCACTGGTAATGGTGTGATGCTCGCACCGGTGCGAGTCCAAATGACAGGTCAATACTGCCAGAAATTCAGCATTCCGAGTTCGACAGTTTATGCAAGATAGCCAGTGCGCGATCAGCTGAGGCGCTGGGGACAAAAATATGATCGTGATAGTAGGCAGCGATAACGTTCGCACTAATACCGTCCGCGGCAAGCGCGCCCGCCACAGCCGCAGTCAAGCCAACCGCCTCAAGACTAGAGTGGATCTCTAGCGTGATGCGCATCATGGGACCGATTGCCTGCCCAAGATCGCTACCGGCAGATCTGGGCAGCACAAGCGTCATTCCCTCTTCTTCTCGGAAGCTCGCTATTGCGAGCGGCATCAGCGACTGAGCATCCCCTTCCGTTAAAGTGACAAACATCCACTCAGCATCGTCTAGACGTGGCGACATACCCGCCAATAATGTTGCTAAATCAGTCTCGCCCGCCATTTCACTCCCTGCATCATGCCCGGCAACCACGTAGCCTAAAGAGATATCTAGTCGATACATTAGCCAGTCGCGAAAGTACCACGCGAAAAGACAAATACGACAGTGGCGCTTGTCAG
>CAJXZI010000239.1 GCA_913063005.1 uncultured Halieaceae bacterium
TCACCGGGGGTCGAAGGATCAATCACTTCTTTACCGCTCTCGTCGACACGTTTAATCACAACACCGCGTAGGGGTTGACCCACATGTCCGGGGCGACGCTCACCCTCGTAGGGGTTTGATAGCGCCATACCCAACTCTGTCATCCCATAGCGCTCTAAAAAACGCTGCGAGGTCAGCGCTTCCCATTCCTCAAACAGCGGCACGGGACAAGCAGCCGATCCTGAAACATTAAGTCTCATCGCAGCAAAACCTTGTGTAATCCGCTTTTGCGCCTCGGCGTCGAGCGTTTTCAGGTAGGCAATGAGTTTGACGTAAATGGTGGGCACTGCCATGAATACAGAATACTGCCCTGCGGCCACCTTTTCGGAGACCTGCTCCGCATCGAAGCGTGCAAAGAGATCGACGGTTGCCCCGCGCCAAAGCGCACAGAGCAAAATGTTGACGATGCCATGAACATGGTGGAGCGGCAGAAAGAGTGGGATCACGTCCTTATCGGCCCAGCCCCAGGCTTCGATCAGCGACGTCACCATGGCTGACACGCTCTCAACCGTATGAACGACCGCCTTGGGTTTGCCGGTGGTGCCGCTGGTAAAAACAATCAAAGCGCCCTGCTCTCCGGTAATCGGCAAGCTCGGGGGATATGCCGTGTCTGGCAAGTCCGCGACTGAGCACTGAGTGACTGAAAGTTGCTCACAGACCCGACTCAGGCCCTCTGTACGTAGCGACTGGGGCAGGAGTAAGCGCTTCACCCCGGCGACTGAAAGACAGTGCGACAGCTCATCTGCACTCGCATGAACGCTCAACGGAACGGCTATACCCCCGGCCGCAACGATGCCAATAATGAGCGCGGCATAATCAAAACTGGCAGGGTAGAGAAAGGCTATCCGCTCTTCGTTCAATGAGTGTTCACCGTCCAGCAAGCCTGCGATGACTCGATTCACTGAGTGATTAAGTTCCTCGTAGGTAAGGGTTCGTTCACCGTCTAACAAAGCGATGGACGCGCCTCGCTGTGCCAGACTCGGAAACCAGGTAATAGACTCAGTTGTCATTCGCGAACATCCACAATAAAAGACCACCCAGGAGTAGTGGCAACGCAAAAACCAAGAAGAGTGAATACATGCCCCAACCAGCAGAAATGAGGAATGCGGCCAGTAGTGGAGAAACAATAGCACCCGTGCGGCCAAGCCCAGCAGCCCAGCCAACGCCCGCCGCGCGGATGTCACTAGGGTACACCCTGGTTGCAAGTGCATAGAGGCAGGTAAATCCGCCGTGTAAAAACACGCCAGCGATAAACATCAAGCTCATCAAACTATTGAGCCCCGAGGGCTCCGCAAGGCCAACATAGACCAATACAGCGCCAGCGGAGACAAAGAACAGTGACAGAAGCGGCACCAGGGGCAAGCGAGTGGTTAGAAAAGCCAGCACCAAAATACCGGGAACAGCACCTAGGTTAAAACCGGTTAGAGCTTCGATACCCTGAGCTCTTGTGTATCCCGAATCAACAAAGAGCGTCGGTACCCACGAGAGCATAAAGTACATGGTGAGGAAACCCATGAAATAAATGATCCATAGCGCAGGCGTTTTGAGACGCCGGTCAACAGTAAGAATTTTTGCGACCGGTGTCGCGCTTGATCGATCGACATTGGCTGGAATGCCAGATACTGCATCCCGACCCAGCCGTGCTAACAGGGCGTTCACCGCTCTCTCTCGCTCCGGTCGATTACCGGCACGGCTCGCCAAAAACTCGGGGGATTCAGGTAGCAACGCCCAGGTAGTGATGCCAATCAGCAACGTCAGTATCCCGCCGGCCGTAAACACCGCTGTCCAGCCATAGTCAGGGATCAATACATTGGCGATAGGACCCGCGAGCACGGCGCCTACTGGGTAGCCCATCACCACAAGCGATACAGCCAAGCTTCGATAGCGACTCGGCATAAACTCAGACGCGAGAACAGGTGCACTGCCGAATATCACGCCAATACCTAGACCTGAAATGAAACGAAGGATGGCAAAAACAGTTACGGAGGCGGCGCTGGTAATCCAATTGACAGCAAGCATACTGAGGCCGACGACGAACATTGCTGCCACCAACAGCCGACGGCGACCTAGCTGATCCGATAAGGGCGCCAAACCCGCGGCACCAATGGCCATACCGAAGAGTGCTGAACTGAAAAGCGGTCCAAGCGCCGCACGATCAAGCCCCCAGGCGGCCGCAACACTCGGCGCAGTTACGGACATAGCAACAACATCTATCCCATCGGCAAGATTCAATAGGAAGCCAAGGGAAACCACTAACCACATTAGCGGCACGACGGGCCCCTCATCGATGCGTGCTCGTACCAAGTCAGCACTCATGATCTATCCTTTGTTCCGGCTTCGGCTGTTGCGCGCGCAAAGAATAATAGTGCTCACAAAACAACCTATCGATGGCGTCGATGATAGTACGAAAAGCCCGCGCCTGTCCGCCGGAAGTGAGATCTTGGGAAAGCCTTAGTCGTCTGAGGCCTTAGAATCGCCGAGCGATTTTGACAGCTTGCTCTGACCCGAAGCCGACAACCCAACACCACGCCTTTAGGAGTAATGATTGACGTTTGGCTTCACCCCCCGCCTCGTCGCGATGATCGGCCTCATCGCTGCAAAATTGATGAATGGCCGCGGTCAGCGTCGTGTCGCCGTATGCCTCGAGCGCCGCATACTGCGACTCGTAATGTTTAACGACAAATGTTTCAACGGCCTCTATTGAGCCATAAACCCAGTTTCGACCACCGATGGCAGACACTGCACCGAGCACAAACCCCGAGAGACGCCACAACGGAAGTAAAAGACTCTTCTCCCGTGACGTCAGCCAGTCTTCAAAAAAGCCAAGATGGGTCTGCTCAGTTTCCAGATGGTGTTCCGCGAAAGCCCGAATCTCGGCGTCGCGCGACAGTGCTAATACACCTTTGTAAATCCAAACTGCACCCGTTTCACCTGCGTGATTCGAGCGCATCTCTCCCGCAAGATGGGAGGGTAATTCAGACGCAGATTTTAGTGTCGCTGTATTCATATGAGCCACATCGGTTGAGCGGCTCAACTATAGCGAATTCACTTAGGAATTCAGGGCTTCCTCAGGCGGGATCACATCCAAGCTGAACGCTTCCCCGACACCAGCGTGCGTTAGTTTCCCCGCATGCACGTTCAAACCCAATGCAAATCGTGAATCGCCCCGCAATGCATCAAGCCCCTGATTGGCTAATCGAACGACATAAGGAAGCGTCGCATTGGTCAACGCCAGCGTAGCCGTTCTTGCTACCCCGCCCGGCATATTAGCCACGCAGTAGTGAACAACACCATCGATCTCGTAAGTGGGGTCTTGGTATGAGGTGGCACGAGAGGTCTCAAAGCAACCGCCTTGATCGATAGCAACATCCACCATGACACAACCTTTTTGAAGCTTGGAGACAAGATCACGGCTCACTAATTTGGGCGCAGCCGCACCGGGAATGAGCACTGCACCAATGATCAAATCTGCGTCCATCACCTGCTCTTCAAGTGCTGCAGCGCTCGACCAGACCGTCTCGATGCGCCCCATAAAAATATCGTCTAGATAACGGAGGCGATCGAGTGATCGGTCTAAGACCACAACACGTGCCCCCATACCCTGAGCGACACG
>CAJXZI010000240.1 GCA_913063005.1 uncultured Halieaceae bacterium
TAAGACACTGGAACCTAAATCCAGCGCGTCTACCAATTTCGCCACTTCCGCGTAATCGATCACTCTTTCGAGTGCTTCGGTGCATCCCGACCTAAGGGCGCGGATCTTGGCACATAAGAGGGTTTGATTCAATGCGATGCAACAAAAAGCACACAACACAAACGAAAAGTTCTTCCTACTGTCTTACATGGTGTGCGTTGGCCTGTCTGAGACCAGTCCAGCGCCCAGGTGCTCTTCAATTTTTGTAGCGGCAACGAAATCGGCCTCTGAGAATTGAACACCGATTCCCGCCTGGCGGTTGCCCTGAGCGCCTTTTGGCGTTATCCAAATGATAGTGCCGTTGATGGGTATTTTCTCGGGCTCGTCCATCAAAGCGAGCAGAATAAAAACCTTTTCGCCTAGCTCGAACTGTTTATTGGTGGGCACGAATAAACCACCATTATGAACAAACGGCATGTACGCGGCATAAAGCACTGCCCGGTCCTTAATGGTCAGTGACAAAACGCCTTGCTTGTTTTCTTCTCTCACTTAAACAATGCCTTTCTACGAGCGCACTACGCGCCTAAAGTCTACTGCGGTTGACTCAGACTTTCGAAACGCCCATCAGAGTTAAACCTTGACGGATCGCGTCCATATTGTTTTCCCTAACGCCACCCGTCAACACCCCAATCTCAAAACAAGCCACTTCTCGTGCCGGCGTGGCACCGTGACGAATGCGCTGAAGCAACGAGGCGACTAAACGATGAAGCGTAATGAGTGCGACTAACGCCTTTTGTTCTTGACCGATCTCGGTCGCGCGCTCCTCAATCGCTTGAACTGCCGCTTCGACAGCATCGATCAATTCGTGCTTCATTAAACACTCAGTGAGGTGCTTCCCACTCGATTTACCGTCAAGCACGCCGTTCACACTGGCTCTTACTTCGCGCTGCAGCTCGAGTGTCCCGTTTGACGCTCCCAAAAGCCAGCTTTCAAGGATACGCGATGATTTCCCTTCAAATAACTCGGGCGAAAGCCCCTTCTGAATGAGCGCCCTGATGCAAGTGGCTTCCGACAACCGCGGCAATATTCGGCTTTGACAACGTGACCTAATCGTTGCCGGTAAGAGCCATGGACGCCGGCTGATTAAAACCATCAGGGTATCGCCTTGAGGCTCCTCCAGCGTTTTCAACAATGCGTTGGCTGCAGCCGTCGTAAGTTTATCCGCGCCTTCAATCACAAGTACTTTCAGCGAACCGTAACCGGCCGTTTTAGCAACAAAGTCACAAGCTACACGGATCTGATCAACACCGATGCTTTGTTTGCCATCAATCACTGAGACCCAGCGAAAATCGCCATGAGTTCCTGCGGCAAGTAGCTCCTCTGCATCCGATTCCGAAGATTGTGAAGTTCGCTGCAATAAGCGATTTGCAAGCACCTCGCTCACTTCACTCAGGCCGAGACCTGAATCACTTGTGAGTAGCAGCGCATGAGGTAACCGCCCTTTCTCGTGTAATTCAACAAGCTCCTGAATCAAGGCCTCATGTTCTGGAAAAAGGGGACTAACCATGCTTTCTGCCTTCGATAAATGCAGTAAGAGAGGTACGAATCGAGGCTTGAACCTCAGTAATAGCTTGCGCCGCGTTAATCACGACAAAACGCTCACTACACCCCGCGCGGGCTAGATAACCCTCTCGCACCCGCTCAAAAAAGGCCAGCTCCTCGGACTCAAATCTGTCGAGCTCGGCACGGTTGCGAGCACGCTCGATACCAACCTTGGGGTCTAGATCAAAAAGAAGTGTCAAATCAGGCTGGCGATCCTTTTGCACCATGCGTTCTAAAACTTCGATTGTGCTCAGATCGAAACCACGTCCATAACCTTGATACGCATAGGTCGCGTCAGTAAAACGATCACAAAGGACCCATTTCCCCGAGGCCAGGGCAGGTTCGATGACCTCGTGCAGGTGTTGCGCCCTCGCAGCAAACACCATCAATAATTCGGCCTCGACCGATGGCGGCGTTCCATCTTTCGTAAGGAGTAAAGATCTTAGTGATTCACCCAGTGCCGTACCACCCGGCTCCCTTGTTTCAACAAACGGAATCCCGCCCGCAGTGAGTAGATCGACAATGTACTCGCGACTGGTGGACTTGCCGGCACCCTCTCCGCCTTCCAAGGTGATGAATTTGCCTTCAGAGCGTGTTTCTATCATTTATCCGGACTCGATCGATAATCTTTTTTGCGATTGAGCTGATAGCGTCTCACGTTTTCCTCATGTGCATCGAGCGTCGCACTGAATGCGTGACTACCGTCACCCTTCGCCACAAAATATAGCGCATCCCCTGACTTCGGTTGTGTCGCAGCTCGCAGCGCGGCAACACCGGGCAGCGCAATGGGAGTCGGTGGCAACCCAAAAATGCGATACGTATTATAGGTGTTAGAGTCGTCTCGCAGGTGGCTGCGCTTCAGATTTCCATCAAATTCAGACCCCAGTCCATAAATTACCGTGGGATCTGTTTGAAGTCGCATGCCTTTTTTAAGCCTTCTCGTAAAGACCCCGCCAATCTCACCTCGCTCAGAGGCTAGCCCGGTTTCTTTCTCGATAATCGACGCGAGGATTAGCGCCTCATAAGGTGAGCTAAGTGGTAATTCGCTAGCCCGCGACGTCCAAGCCTCGTCAAGCTGCCGCTCCATGGCTGCTCTCGCCAGCGTTAGGACCTCGAGGTCAGATACGCCTCGCGGTACGAGATAGGTCTCTGGCAGAAATAAGCCCTCAGGTGATGAGAACGGATTGATTAGATCACTAATACGAGGGTCCTTGGCGTCAGTGATCGTTCGGGTAACCTGAGGATGTTGCCACAGCCTCTCCAAGACCCACTCGAAACTTACGCCCTCCGGAATCGTGAACCCGAATACAACGACGTCGCTGTCATTGAATCGCGTGAGCAACTCGAGAAGTGTTTCATTCTCATCAAGACGGTACTCCCCGGGTTTCACCACGATCTCCCGCGATTGCAGCTTTAGAGCGAAGCGTGCGCCCAGCGCTGACCGAATGACACCCATGCTCTCCAAAGCGTTGAGGACTCGTATCAGCCCGTCACCCTTTTTCACCAAAAAGATCTGAGTGTCTGCGTCTACCGCGATCTTGCGATGAACCTCCATGGATAGATAGGTACCCATCGCCACCAGGCTTAGGGCACAGCTTACAAGGATAAATACAACGCGGTAAGCAACAGAGCGGCTCAATGAATGCGCCTTATTTGGAATTACTCAAACTTCTTGAAGATCAAGGTGCCATTGGTGCCACCAAACCCGAACGAATTTGACATTGCAACCTTGATATCACGTTGCTGAGCTGTTCCAGGCACATAGTTAAGATCACAGCCATCATCAGGGTTAGTGAGATTTATCGTGGGCGGTGCGACCCCATCACGAATCGCGAGCGTAGAGAAAATAGCCTCAACCGCGCCCGCCGCGCCCAATAAATGTCCGATCATCGATTTGGTGGAACTAACCGCAACATCGTAAGCGTCATCACCTAATACACTCTTGATCGCCAGCGTTTCAGCAACGTCCCCTGCTGGAGTGGATGTGCCGTGAGCGTGCTCAGGTAAAGATATCTACAACCAAGCCTGTACTGCCTGCCATTCTAGTGGTGT
>CAJXZI010000241.1 GCA_913063005.1 uncultured Halieaceae bacterium
TCGCCACCTCTTCCCTTTCCGATGTCGTGAAAAAGCGCAGCGATGAAAAGCAGGGAAGGGTTTCTAAGGCGCTGTGCGATTCGCGTTGTTACAGGAAAGCGATCGGTGTAGTCGGCGCGGAGAAATCTGCGGCAATTTGCAATCACCTGCATCGTGTGAGCATCGACGGTGTAGGTGTGGAACATATCAAATTGCATTTGCCCCACTATGGCGCCGAAGGCCGGCAAATATCGTTCAAGCACGCCGTGGCGCAGCATCCTGCGCAACTGTTTTGTCATGTTGTGCGGCGCCGCAATGATTTCGAGGAAGGCGCGTCGATTGACGGGGTCGTTCCTAAAGTCATCGTCGATAATAGATGACGAAGCGCGCAAAAGCCGCGTCGTTTCCGGATCGATGCGCCTCACGCGCTCATCACGTCCAATGACCGAGAAGATACGCAACAGATTGTAGGGTTTTTTCGAAAAAACGTCTGGGTGCTGTGCTGATATACGGTCGTCGATCAGCTCGAAGTCTTCATCGATAATGAGCGTAGTGGAGGACTCGTTATGTAGCAGGGTCTTTTGGAAAATATCGATAAGTAGGGCGGTGGTATGGGAGACCGCCTGTACATTGCGAAAGTAAGCTTGCATGAACTGCTCAACCGCGAGTTTACCCTCATCTTCAAACCCCCATTGCTTGGATAGGGTCTGCTGGTGCTCAAAAAGGAGTCGGTCTTCTTCCCTGCCGGTTTGCGCATGTAGGGCGAAACGGACGCGACTCAAATAGTCATGACCCTCGGTTAACAGCGCGAGCTCTTCTTGCGAGAGAAATTCGCCCGTCGGAAGCTCGTTAAGATGAATGCCGAAGTGGCGACGTGCAATCCAGCCAATCACCTGAATATCCCGCAGTCCCCCGGGCGACGACTTTACGTTGGGTTCAAGGCTGTAACCTGTGAGGCCAAACTTTTCATGGCGAGCACTCTGCTCTTCTATTTTTGCGTTGAAAAACGCCGCCGATGGCCACAGATGGTCATCATCTAACCGCCTTATCACTTCTTCGAGTAATGTCTTATCTCCCGCCAGCAATCGCGTCTCTAACAGGGCGGTCATTACAGTAATATCGGTTGAAGCGAGCGAAATGCATTCGTCCGCGGTTCGGACGCTGTGACCAATTTTAAGACCTAGATCCCAAAGCGCCCCAACGAAGCCCGCGAGCGAGACATCGTCCGGTTCCGCCTGATTGGATACGAGAATGAGTACGTCCACGTCTGATTGTGGGAACAACTCTCCGCGACCATAGCCGCCCACCGCTGCGAGTGTTGCTAGCGAGCCATCGAGATCAAAATGATTCCAGAGCTGGCGCAAAGCATCGTCAACGGCTGCGCAACGCGCCCTCAACAACTCGGTAACTGACTTGTCAGGAGAGAATTGATCCGACAGTTCAGCATTGCGTGCTTTGAGGCCGTCTCTCAATTCTGCGATTAGCGTTGTCAATATGGGCGTCACCATGGGGTTGGCTATCGAGTTTCTCTTTAATTACGAGTAAAAAGTGGGATCAGAGCTGTCCAGAGCGGCTGTCTCGATGGCTTTGATTTCAATTTTTGCTTGGGGTCCATCGATCAGGGCGGTGTTCAGAAGGGGAGCGTTTCTCCGGCTCGCTTTGTGAGCACTTCGCATCCGTCGTCAGTGACGGCAATGGTGTGCTCCCACTGTGCGGACAAGCGGCCATCACGCGTTGTCACCGTCCAACCGTCGCGAGTATTCAACTTCGTGTGTCGTTTACCTGCGTTGATCATGGGTTCCACTGTAAATGTCATACCTTTCTCTAGAACAAGTCCTGTTCCGGCACGGCCGTAGTGCAATACCTGAGGCTCTTCGTGGAACACTTTCCCGATGCCATGGCCGCAGTATTCTCGCACGACTGAGTAATAGGATGACTCCGCATACTGCTGAATCACCTGTCCAATATCGCCTAGTCGCGCACCAGGTTTAACTAATGCCAGCCCCTTGTAGAGACACTCCTGAGTTACCCGCATCAATCGCTCGGCATGTGGTGCTACTTTGCCGACCGGAACCATGATGCTGGTGTCGCCATGCCATCCGTCTTTTATCACTGTGACATCAATGTTGATGATGTCGCCCTGCTTAAGAATCTTGGTTTCCGAGGGGATGCCATGGCAGATGACCTCATTGACCGAGGTGCAAATGGATTTTGGAAAGCCCTTGTAATTAAGTGGTGCGGGGATGGCTTTTTGGATATTAACGATATGGTCGTGGCATATTCGATCAAGCTCTCCAGTGGAGATCCCGGGGACGACATGCGGCTCAATCATTTCCAGTACTTCAGCTGCAAGGCGGCCCGCCTCACGCATACCCGCGATATCCTCTTCACTTTTAATAGCTATATTGCTCACGTGCGAATTTCCAAGCCTCTGTGTATTGATGTGTGGTAATCGCGGTAGTTTACCGCAAGGAGCGGTGAATATTACAGGTAAAGGCTTCTGGACTTAGCTAGCCTGTGTTATAAAGCGCGCCGTTATTGGTAACGCCAGTGACAAATAGCACGTTTACACCCAACAAAGTGCCGGGTGCCGCTCTGTCGGTTGGACACTTTGCGTAAACGGAAGTGAAACCCAACTTAGAGAAAAGTTATGACACAAGTAAGCATGCGCGAATTGCTGCAGGCCGGCGCGCACTTTGGCCACCAAACCCGTTTCTGGAACCCGAAGATGGATCAATACATCTTTGGCGCGAGAAACAAAATCCACATCATTAACCTCGAGCACACAGTTCCCGCTTTCAATGATGCGCTTGGATTCATTCAGCGCTTAGCAGAGAACAAGAACCAAATTATGTTCGTTGGCACCAAGCGTGCCGCAGGTAAGATCATTCAAGAGCAGGCCGAGCGTTGCGGCATGCCCTATGTTAGCCATCGATGGTTGGGCGGCATGCTGACCAACTACAAAACCATTCGTTCTTCTATCAAGCGCCTCCGCGACCTCGAGACTCAGGAACAGGATGGCACATTTGATAAGCTGACTAAGAAAGAAGCATTGATGCGCTCGCGAAGCAAAGACAAGCTTGATCGTTCGATCGGCGGCATCAAGGATATGGGCGGTTTGCCTGACGCATTGTTCGTTGTGGACGTGGATCACGAGCGTATTGCAATCACTGAGGCAAACAAACTGGGTATCCCCGTCATTGGCATCGTGGACACAAACAGTGATCCTGATGGTGTTGATTACATCATTCCAGGTAACGATGATGCTATCCGTGCCATCAAGTTATATGTGACCGCCGTTGCAGACGCAGTCCTGGCAGGTAAAGGCGCAGGTTCTGAAGCGCCTGTTGTGGATGAGTTCATGGAGGTCGTTGAGACAGAAGAGGCTGAAGCGTCCGCCGAGGCTACCGACGACGCCGAGTAACGATTGATAGGCCGCGCCTAGCGCGGCTTTTTTTTAAGTGTTGTCCCGCCGTTACAGCGGGGCTGTTTTGAGACGTTAAAAGGGTAAAAAAATGTCTGCTGCATTAGTAAAAGAATTGCGCGAACGAACGGGCTTAGGCTTGCTTGAGTGTAAGAAAGCACTCGCAGCTGCAGGTGGGGATATCGAAGTTGCGATCGAAGAGCTTCGTAAATCAAGCGGTATGAAGGCT
>CAJXZI010000242.1 GCA_913063005.1 uncultured Halieaceae bacterium
GCAGCCATGTTTAGGATGAAACGGTCCTCACAGCCACTTACTTGGCCATCTTCAGTGGGGGCCACAACTGACCTTTTCACCCTCTCGCAGCACTCAAAATCCAGCCAAAGGAGACCCTTGCTGGCAAAGCATTCCAATCCAGACCACATAACATCATTCATCATATCCACAATGAGACATTGGCCTTCGAGTGATGTTCCTTCGAGTAAAGGCATGGCGGAAGCGGGGATAACATAGCCTTTCACAATACGGGTGCTGCGCTGAGAGGGCGCCCACGTCAGGCGCCGCTGTTATGCATTGAATAGGCAAGATTCGTCTGGCAAGGCACTATTCAGAGGGCTCGAGAGTCTTTTATCGTTTCCGAGCACTCTCACCTTCATTCCCGGGCACTCTCACACTCACTCTCGGGCACTCTCACACTCACTCCCGGGCACTCTCACACTCACTCCCAAGCACTCTCGCATTCACTCCCAAGCTCTCTCGCACTCACTCTCTATCGATCCCGTAATCTCTCTATCACTCCCGAGTACGAGAGTTGGGCGAATGATCGCTTAACTAAAGAAGGCATCACCAACGAAGGCCGCGATGCTGTGTTTTGAAGTGTCGCGAGGATTGCTTAAGCGTTTCGGTACACAAAGCGCTTGATGTAGTGCGGAATGGCAGGAAGGTTCAACACCTGACGTCGCATCAGATCGAGGCCAATGGCGGCGACGAGGATCTGAAATCGCTCTCGAGAGCCCGGGATTTGCAACCGAATCGCATCGTTGTGCGTCTCGGTACCCCAGGCAAGCCAGACGGTACCAACGGGTTTATCTTCGGAGCCGCCACCCGGTCCAGCAACGCCGGATACGGCAATGCCAATGTCGGCACTGGCCTTGCTCAGAGCGCCTTTTAGCATGGAGCGCACCACGGGCTCACTGACAGCACCATGATCGTTAAGCTCCGCTTCAGGCACATCGAGCACTTTCTGCTTCGATGCGTTTGCGTAGGTAACAAAGCCTGCGCCAAAGACTTGCGACGAACCCGCTTCTTTGGTGATCAGCGAAGCAATTAGCCCGCCAGTGCAGGACTCAGCTGTGGTAACGGAGAGACCCTGTGCGAGTAACGCGCGCTGCAGCGCCATGGCCAGTTGGTCGCTATCCTCACCGATGATGTGATCCCCAATAAGCTCGGTAAGCAGGGTCTCGGCACGGTTGCGCTCCTCGAGAAGTGATTGACTATAGACCTGCAGCTTCAACTCAAGCTGAGGTAGGCCCGAACGGAATCCGAGCACGACCCCTTCAGGCCAGTCACTGCTGCGCGCGTTGACCAGCTCCTGAATGGTAGATTCGCCGATGCCGAAGGTCTGGAGACGACGAATGTAAGTGGTGCCTGAACCGACACGAGCGCCAACGCGCTCACAGATCTCAGGAAGCATCGCCGTCAGTTCTACAGGAACCCCTGGTGTTGTGATGACGAGACAGCCCTCGATCTCTACGGCAAACCCAACCGCGCTGCCAATGGGGTTATCGACGAGATCCGCCGAAGCAGGCAAGTGCGCTTGTTTTAGGTTGCTCGCGTTGAGTTCTAATCCGCGTTTCTCACACCACTCTTCAAGATGCGCTATTGCGTCCGGATGATCCGCAAGTTGCTCCCCTGCAACCTCAGCTACCACTTCTGCGGTTAGGTCGTCTTCGGTGGGGCCAAGTCCGCCGTTGATAATCACGACGCCGGCCTCTCTGCAAAGCTCTCTGAGGCTCGCGCGGAGCAGTGCCGGATCATCCCCAACCGTGATCTTTTTACTAACCGCTATTTGTCGCTCGCCCAAAGCGAGTGCGATACGAGAGGAGTTACTGTCGACAGTGTCACCGCTCATGAGCTCATTACCGGTGAGCAAAAGTGCGACGTTTTTATGCTGTGACATAGGTTTCCTCTGTTAATTGGACAAGCAACAATGCGCGATCATCGCGCCGATCGGGCTTGGGTTAGAAATCAGCGTTACCGGGTGTTCTCGGGAACGGAATGACGTCTCTCACGTTTTCCATACCGGTGATGTAGGCAACCAGTCGCTCAAACCCGAGGCCAAACCCTGCGTGCGGTACTGTGCCGTAACGGCGTAAATCGCGATACCACCACAGTGTCTCCTTTAGATCGGCGTCCATGCGCGCGTCGAGCACATCGAGTCGCTCCTCGCGTTGACTACCACCAATGATTTCACCAATGCCGGGGGCAAGAACGTCCATCGCAGCAACGGTTTTTTCGTCGTCATTAAGACGCATGTAGAACGCTTTAATGTCGCGCGGGTAATCAGTGACCACCACAGGTGCTTTGAAATGCTCCTCTGCGAGAAAACGCTCGTGCTCGGACGCCATATCAATGCCCCATTCAACGGGGAACTCAAACTTCTTACCCGATTTCAGCAAAATATCGATGGCGTCGGTGTAGGTGACGCGAACGAAGGGGTTATCCACAATATTACCCAGTCGTTCGAGCACTGTTTTGTCGATGCGCTGCTGGAAAAAGCCGAGATCAGTCTCGCAGTCGTTCAGTACCCGCGAGGTCACAGATTTGAGTAAGCGCTCTGCAAGTGCGGCGTTATCTGCAAGGTCAGCAAAAGCGACTTCGGGCTCTACCATCCAGAACTCCGCCAGGTGACGTGAAGTATTCGAGTTTTCTGCACGGAAAGTGGGTCCGAAGGTGTAGACCTTATTCATGGAGAGGCAGTACGACTCAACAGCTAACTGGCCTGATACTGTGAGATAGGCGTCGCCACCGAAAAAGTCCTGCGACGTATCAACTTGTCCGGCCTCAGTGCGTGGCAGGTTGTTTAAGTCCAGTGTGCTAACGCGGAATAGTTCGCCGGCACCCTCGCAGTCACTCGCTGTGATGATCGGCGTATTCACCCAATAGAAATCTTCACTGTGGAAGAAATCATGAATAGCGTTCGCCAATGTGTGGCGCACGCGAGTAACTGCACCGAACGTATTTGTTCGAGTTCGCAGGTGTGCCTGTGTACGCAGGTACTCGAAAGTGTGGCGCTTTTTGGCAATCGGATACGACTCTGGGTCATCCACGTCGCCAATCAATACAACGTCTGTGGCCTGAATTTCCACGGCTTGACCACCGCCCTGTGAGGCGACGAGTTCGCCTGTAATGCAAACGGCGCAGCCCGTAGAGAGCTTCAAAACCTCTGATTCGTAATTAGCTAGGTCTTTGGGGGCAACACACTGCAGGCTATCAAAGTGACTACCGTCATTGACTGCCAGAAACGAGATTCCCGCTTTCGAGTCACGTTTTGATCGGAGCCAGCCGTTGACTTTCACCTCAGTGCCAATAAGCGAGCTGTCAGTCAGTAATTGTTTAACAAGATGTAGCATGTCCATGGTGGATTAATCCTGCGTGCTAGATGAATATAAATCGATTTTTAGCGCCTAGTTTAGGCTGTTTTTTGCCTCCGCGGGCCCTTGTCTTGGCTTTAGTTGACGCGTTTCCGTAGGGCTTGGGCTTTCCCTATGTACCGCCTTAAGCGGTTCTCCACACTGCTTGTGTTGGTAACGCTGTAGCCTGCCCTAATCGCAGTGATAGCGGTCGCTTAGAGATCGGAGAGCGTCGTGTAGGGAAAGAGTGTAGATCTCGGTGGTCGCCG
>CAJXZI010000243.1 GCA_913063005.1 uncultured Halieaceae bacterium
AAAGAGAGCGAAAAAGAGAGACTCAACAGCGCAGAGAGAATCAATAACGCAGAGAGAACCAACAGCGCGGTGAGAAAAAATAGAGAATGCCGACACGCAGAACCGTTCGCCGAAGCGTTCAGCGCCTGCACATGACCGAAAAAAGCAAAAACAACCCAGAGCAATAATGCGGGCCAGAGCTTATACTCGGCGCCGTAACTGTAAAGTGCTATCCGCAAGCTAGGAGTATTTGTGTCCACCCAAGACGTATCCACCATCGACGATGTACGAATCGATGGCATCAATGACCTCGTTTCTCCCAATGAGATCATCGCCCAATATCCCGTACCTTCAGAAACCGCAGCGCTTATCGAGGCGACGCGGAGCCGTATTGCCAAAATCATGCGTGGCGAAGATTCTCGCTTGCTCGTGGTCATTGGGCCCTGTTCGATACATGACGCGGATGCCGCTTTGGAGTATGCGCGGAGGCTTGTGCATGTGCGCAACCAGTACGCTGACAAGCTCGAAGTGGTCATGCGCACCTATTTTGAAAAACCCCGAACCAGCCTTGGTTGGAAGGGATACATAAACGACCCATTCCTAGACGGCAGTTTCAAGATCAATGAAGGACTGGCGCTAGCCCGAGATCTATTACTCACCATAAACACTATGGGGTTGCCGACCGCTGGTGAGTTTTTGGATGCGATCACACCTCAGTACGTTGCTGATCTCATGTCGTGGGGAGCCATCGGCGCAAGAACCACTGAAAGCCAAGTTCATCGCCAGCTCGCATCAGGCCTCTCCTGCCCTGTCGGTTTCAAAAATGGTACCGAGGGGAACGTGCAGATTGCTGTTGATGCGATCAGAGCGGCGGGCGCGAGCCATCATTTTCTGTCCGTAACCAAAACGGGAACAGCCGCAATTGTGAAAACGGCAGGTAATCCCGACTGTCACTTAATCCTTCGCGGCGGTCTAAAACCCAATTACGACGCCGCTAGCGTGCGAGAAGCTGAGCTCTTGTTGGAAAACGCGGGACTGACTTCAGGCTTGATGGTGGATTGCAGTCACGCCAATAGCCAGAAGGATCACGCCAAGCAAATCGGTGTGTGTCAGAGCATTGTCGATCAGCGGCGCGCCGGGTCATCAGCCATCAAAGGCGTGATGATCGAGAGCCACCTCGTCGGCGGCAATCAGCCTATTGGTGCACCTGACGAACTGACATACGGAAAAAGCATCACCGATGCCTGCCTGGGATGGGCTGACAGCGAGATGCTACTTGAGGCCCTTGCGAGCGGATAAGTTCACAACCTTAGTGGGTAAGGCTGTAAATTCGAAAGCTCAAAACCTCTTTAATCAAGCGGCTCAATTAAGCTGGTTAAGACCCTTCACGCTCTCGCGTATGCGAAGTCCGCTACTAGGCGACCTCAGCTCAGGCGAATCCGGGAGCCGTTATCGGACCGTCAGGCTCATCGGACTCAATCAGCTCAATAATGGGCTGATTAAACCCGCGCTTCAGGCCAGCTAACGATCGGCGATTTTTACCCATCATCGGACCGGCCACATCGAGTCCCAGCTCCTCGAGCTTATCCAAACCACCTATCGCATCGACGACCTCGAGCTCTAACGCGCGATCAGCCGTCAGGCGTTCGCCCGTAAGCAAGGCAGCCCTTATCGCGTTTGGACTCAACTTGCTGCACACCAGTTCATTCATGCGCACCGTGAGCGTCATGTTGAGATCGACCTCAGGCAGACAGAAAAAACCTCTGTCATCTCTCATGACACGGTAGTCCGATGCCAGAACAATCATGGCGCCTAAACCAAAGGCGTGCCCGGTGACCAGCGATACCACAGGGAATGGCGCATCGAGAACACGTGCTAAAACCCGCATGCAGAGCTCGGTGAATTCCTTGTCACCGCTTGCCATTAAATAATCCAAGTCCAGTCCTTGGCTGAAATTCTTACCCTCTCCAGATAACAGAAGAACTTGGCACTCCTCGTCAGCAATTGCGTTCGAAATAGCCTCATCGAACTGACCGAGCGTCTCAGGGTTAAATCGGCCCTCTCCCAAAAATTGGTGACGGTGAATGGCAGGCATAAAAAGACTCTCTTGAATAAAATATCTGCCCTCGGATACTACAGGATGCACATCGCCTTGCGGTAAACTTTGCGCCAGCCGATCTACCAAAACCCACCGGGGGAATACATGACAAAACTTGAGCAGCTGGCTGCGTTGAGCACCGTGGTCGCAGACACGGGTGATATTGATGCAATAGCAAAATTAAAACCGGTGGATGCAACGACCAACCCCTCACTGCTACTCAAAGCCTCAGGGCTCGCGCGCTTTGAAGCCGACGTGAGGGCTCTCAAAGGCGATGCAAACGCTGCGGATGAGTTTGCGGTTCGCGTTGGCTCGCAAATTGTTGCCCTCGTACCCGGTGTTATTAGTACCGAGGTCGATGCTCGGCTGTCTTTCGACACGCAAGCAACGATTGCGAAAGCGGAAAAGCTGATCGAGCTCTACGACAAAGCCGGCGTTTCATCCGACAGAGTGCTCATCAAGATTGCTTCAACTTGGGAGGGCATCCAGGCTGCGGCTGAGCTTGAGAAGCGCGGAATACACTGTAACCTCACTCTGCTGTTTGGTTTCGAGCAGGCGCGAGCCTGTGCCGATGCGGGTGTCTTCCATATATAAATGGCTTAATGATCAAAAAAATTACATTAATTTTAATTGCAACTTTTACGTTAATTGTAAATGTAAATGCATCATCAGATGGTGAGTTGTTATTAAAAAAAAATAATCCTGCAGAAGTTAAAGAATGCTGGGAGGGTTTTAATAGAGCTTCTTTTGCTTTAAACCAAGGGTTAGACAAAGTTATATTCAAACCTGTTGCGAGCGTTTATAGAACATTACCAACGCCAATTAAAAGTGGCGTGAGTAATTCATTAGATAATTTGTCAAATGTAGTCACTATACCAAATAATATTTTTCAAGGTGAATTTTCAAAAGCAGGTGTGAATACTGGTAGATTTATAATTAATACTACTGTTGGAATTTTAGGATTTGTAGATGTTGCAACCTTAATTGGCTTTGAAGAATATGAAAAAGAGGATTATGGTCAAACATTAGCGGTACATGGCGTTGGACCAGGGTGTTACTTGGTTCTCCCAGTCTTAGGACCCAAAACTGCTAGGGATACTTTGGCATCAACTTTTAATTTCATGGGTGGTGATGCTTGGTATAACATTACAGTTGCTAACGATACTCAATATGTGAGTGAATTTGATTATTATGCTTCAAGAGTGACTGCTGGAGTGGATTTTAGAGCAAAAAATTATGACTCTATCGAAAACCTACAAAAAAATTCCTTAGACTTTTATGCATCAGTTAAAAGTGTTTATCTGCAAGACAGACAGCAAAAAATACTTAATTCAAATGAAGTGATAGAGTCAATGGACGACTCTGATTGGGAAGAAATAGAAAATTAAATCATATTTACATGATTAAAAAACTTTTAACTGTATTTGCGATATTAATTTCTATAACTACCTTTAATTCAACATCTTATTCAATAGAAGCTGACGTTTTTGTTCAATCTACTGTTAATAGAGCTGCA
>CAJXZI010000244.1 GCA_913063005.1 uncultured Halieaceae bacterium
AGGGAAATCATCACGCCGATCACCATGACTTTCCAAGAGACTATCGAAACGGATTTGGTTGGTCGGGTTGGCTGCTGGATCCGACTCGATACGTGATCTTGGGCTTTCACGCACTGGGATTGGTCCAAGGCCTTAATCAGGCGACGCGTCGTGACGAGGCCGAAATTATCTCGGCGCGCAAGCTGGCAAAAGTTGTCGAATTGAGTGCCCCAGCAAAAGATAAGACCGCTGTCTATGCGCAATTGGAATCTAGGGTGAGGGAGCTACGCAAAGAATGGTTGGAAGCTGTCAGTAGCTGGGAAGCGCTGCGTGCCGAATCAAAACTCCTGCAGCAAGCAAATGCGACTTACAGAGAGTTGAGTCGGGAGATGCGACTTGCTCAGGCGCGGGTGAAAGAACGTAAGCAGGCGTTCTTTGCGGCTGTCGAACTTCTTAAGACTCAGGCGTTTCACTACGCGCACTAAACTTGCCTTCAACAGCCACTCACTGTTGGTATCAAGGTGATGACAGGCCGGGCAGGTGTTATCTAATTAGGTTTAGCCTAGCGGTGATGGGGCCAGCCGGGTTTGGATAACAATTTAGTCGATCCAGATTGCGATGCCTTTAATTACGTCTCTCTCATTATTTGTTACGACGTGGCCTACCCCCGAGGTTTCAGCGGTACCCATCCGTGTTGGTGAGCTTCGCTCTGTTATTACCAACGCATTGGCGCCGAGACGAGCGGCCTTCTTTTTGAGCTCATTCAAAGTGTGATCGAGATCTCTGTCTCGCGAGAAACCCGAGTCCGACGACGCACGGACCGAAGCTATTACCTCAGCGTCTTTGGGAAGTCTTGGTAGCAAGTTGACCGATCTGTAATCTTCTATTGCGGGTCTAACGTAGCCGGTAACTAAACCGGGCCCCGAAGTACAGCCGGTTATACATAGCGTAAGAAAAATCGTGACTGTCTTGAGCTTCATGTCAACAGATTACAAGTTGTTAATAACAATCTGCAAACCGAGAAAATCTTGGGGTGGTAGATGGTGCCGTGCTTCAAATGAGTCAGATTAAAGAGTTACCCATAGTAAAACGAGTCTGCGCAAAACTGGGCGACGCAGGGTGGTTGTCCTATGGGATGTTATTGCCAACAATAAACATGTGGAACCCGTATTAGGGAGCCACTGCTTAACGCAGGTACACTAATTATCTGCTTCAAAGTGAGACTGATTTTTCAGGGCTCATTAAACGAGGTTCCTTTGATACTCGACACCGAACGCTTACGACTTCGTCCTATTACTTCAAAAGATACCGGGGATTTACTCCTGTATCACAGCGATCCAGCGGTCGTCAGGTACATTCCATGGACAGTACGATCATCTGCCGAGGTTGAGACGGCCATTGCGAACTATGCGACCTTACCTATGGCGTTAAATCACGAGGGCGACTCGATCGTTCTGGGATGGGAACTTAAAAGTTCGGGGAAAGTTATTGGGCAATCGAACGCGTCGTTAGTTTCTCTCGTCAATCAAACGGCGGACGTGGGGTGGGTTACAAGCCGAGGTTTCTGGCGCCAGGGCTATGCGTACGAAGCCTCGGCAGCATTCATAGACTTTGTTTTCAGTCAGGCAGTAGTCCGTCGCATCGTTGCCAATATTGACACCCGTAATCCGGAGTCGGCCCGTCTCGCCGAGAAGCTGAAAATGCGTTTGGAGGGAGAGTTTCGACAGTCTATCTTCACCAAGGGAGAATGGTGCGATATGTGGCAATACGCGGTTTTACGTGAGGAGATAAATCAGTAGGGATTCAAGAGTAGGATGATCGTCGTGATTGCTTCGATCAGTATCGATATGATCTTTCACTCGCGTTTCGAAAGCCTCCATTCATGCCCTCAGGCTGAATCGCCGCGCAACAGCTTCCACAATTGTTCGAACCGACTCGCATCCGCGTTGCGCCGTGTAACCCAAGTGACGTGTTGATTCGATGTAGCATTTGGATCTAAACGAATACCCCACAGCCCTTTGACCTCGTTGGGTAGGTGAGAGTAACGCATATCCACGATTAGCAATGGGTCGTTCGTATCGACCGCCAGATGATCGTTTGAAAACCACCGAAATCGCTCAATATCCCTTGCTTGCTGAGATTCTGCTTCCAGCCAGGGATAATGCGTGTCGAGATCTAACCGAGTAACGGTGTCTCCCTCTATGACGGTGACTTCATGACCCGCACGGACTGCGTCGACCCAGAATACACCCTCGTGCTCATAAACTGTCTTCCACAGTAAGACATTACCAAAACTCGGTTTGGCCGAGATGAGTGCATTAACGTGTCCTCGGCTATAGGCCAGCTTTTCACCCGCAGTTGCAGCACGGTTCTCTTGAATCACACCAAGCGTGAGGTAACAGATCACCCAAGCTGCACCGCAGTGTGCAGCGACAGTAGACTTTCGAACTGCCGCAGCGACCACAAAACCTAGCAGTGGCAATGTAAAGAGTGGATCAACGACCGAAATGGTATTCCAAGCGATGCGTGCATCTGAAAATGGCCACAGTAGTAAAGTGCCATAGGTAGTGCATGCGTCGAGTAATCCGTGAGTACCATAACCAAGCAGGGCAATAAGCCAAACTTGAGGGTAGCTCATATGGCGACGAAGAAAGGGCCAGAAAGCCAGGGCGCACAATGCTGCACCAAAGGGTATAAAAATAAGCGAGTGCGTGAACTGCCGGTGGTACTCGAGCTGCAGTAAAGGATCGGTAGAAGACTGAATCAGAACATCGAGGTCGGGTGCCATTCCTGCCAAGGCGCCAATGATGCCGATGCGCAGAAGACTGAGCGAGTCGCTCGCCGTTTTGCCAACAATGTTTTGAGGTACCACTGCGCCCAAGGCGGCTTGGCTGAGAGGGTCCATACTCGCTCCAACTTGTTACAACACCCTCAGCCGAAAAGTGAGATCATTCATCGGGCGCACCGGCATCATGATAGCCATTCGTCGAGGATTCTGAAACGGCGACGGATCGGTTACCAAGAGAGTTCGGGAAGGGCGATCAGCGTACGAGCAGTGTCGGCTAGTAAAGAGAGCTAGTGGGTAAGGAAAGAAAGGGGGTACAGATAAAGTCATGATCGTTCGCGAGGCACGTGCTACTGATTTTGACGATATCGGGCGCTGTATTTTTGCGGCCTTCGAGAATGATGCGGAGGTTATGCTTGTTGGACAACTGCGTGCGGATAAAGATGTGCTCTTCGAGCGGGTGGCCCAAGCGAAAGGGTCAATCGTTGGCCACGTTATGGTCTCTAAGTTGACCCTAAACCCTGATCTTGGTTTACGCTGCGGCAGCGTAGCGCCATTGTCGGTAGTCCCCGCTTATCAATCTAATGGGATAGGCTCTAGCTTGATGGAAGCGGTTTTGGCGCAGAGTCGCTCGCTGGGTTTAGATGCGCTGTTTTTGTTGGGTGACCCGGCTTATTACCAGCGCTTTGGTTTTCGGGTCACGGGGGTGCGTAGCGATTATCCAGCAGACTATTTTCAAGCTTATGAGCTTACGCCCCACTGTTTAGTTGAAGCCAAGGCAAAAGCCTACTACGCCAGAGCCTTCACGTTGCTTGAATCATCGGCGGC
>CAJXZI010000245.1 GCA_913063005.1 uncultured Halieaceae bacterium
TGACCGGAACAATGGCGTCGATCTTGCGGTTTTCGTCGAAGAGAATGCGGGTCTCCACCGTCTCAAAATCGATGGCCCCACGTTTTGCACGCGCTTGGCGAAGCACCTTGTAGAGCGCATGGAGCCTGAACAGACCCTCGAATCGCTCGGACGGCACATCTTCACACCAGCCGTTTTCTAAAACCTCACCGACCTGGGTGTACGTCAATCGGGCGTGTGAGTGAATCACTGCCTCGTAAAATGTCGAGTCCGTTACTTGCCCATCAGCATCAATAAGCATCTCGCAGACCATGGCGAGACGATCGACAGCCGGCTTTAGAGAGCAGAGACCGTTTGAGAGCACCTCGGGAAACATCGGCACAACCCGCTCGGGGAAGTAAACCGAGTTACCACGATTGAAAGCTTCCTCGTCTAGCGCACTACCGATTGGAACGTAGTGACTGACATCGGCAATAGCCACCCAAAGCCGAAAACCAGACCCTTCTGTTTCGCAATAAACCGCGTCGTCAAAATCGCGCGCATCCTCGCCATCAATCGTGACGAGCCCCAAGCGTCTAAGATCAACACGATTTTTCTTATCCGACTCTGAGGGTTCATCACGCAGCGCACCTGCCTCAGACAACACCTGCTCGGGCCATTCGTTAGGAATGTCGTGTGCGCGAATCGCGACATCGATCTCGAGACCTGGATCCAAATGATCGCC
Organism: uncultured Halieaceae bacterium; assembly: GCA_913063005.1. Lineage (GTDB taxonomy): Bacteria > Pseudomonadota > Gammaproteobacteria > Pseudomonadales > Halieaceae > Luminiphilus. The sequence goes on from CAJXZI010000245.1 coordinate 704, forward strand.
AAGTATCTCCTCAACCTCGCCCTTGGCACCCAGAACTTCGGTGGGGTAACCGGTTATCTTGACGCTGACCAACTGGCCTGATTTCGCCCCCGCTTTAGCCTTAGGCGGTATCAGCACGTGATTACTGATCCGTCGGTTGTGCGGAAGTAGGTAGCCAATACCGCCCTCTTCCATATAGCGACCCACGATCGACGTGTGTGCACGGGTTAGCACCTCAACAATCTGTCCCGAGGGCCTCCCTTTGTCGTCGTAGCCTGACTCGGCAACCAACACTTCGTCGCCATCGAAGACTCGGAACATCTGGCGGCTCGATAAAAAGAAGTCGTCACCTTCCTCAACCGGTGAAGCGAAGCCGTAACCGTCTCGATGACCAATGACCTTGCATTTCACCAAGTCCATTTTCTTGGGAAGCCCCAAGGCGCCTCGGCGCCCCGAGACCACCTGACCATCGCGTTGCATCGCGCGCAATCGCTTTTGCAGGGAAAATAGATCGCTATCGTTGACGATGCCCAATGCGTCAGCCAGTTCAGACATCCGCATGGGTACATCACGCTCCGCCATCACCTCGAGAATAAGTTCGCGGCTAGCTATAGGCTGTTCGTATTTATCTGCCTCACGCGACGCTTGAGGGTCGTGCAACACTTGAGGCTTGGAAGGTTTTTTCAAAAGTCCGCCGATAAGGGTAATCAAAAGCAGGATTGCTTACTGATAAAGGCCAAGTGTACGGGCATGACATTGACAAATAAATGTCCAAGCCGTAGCCTCGCGATCCTTCGTTTTGCCTTACCTGCCCAGGTGGTGAAATTGGTAGACACGCTAGCTTCAGGTGCTAGTGCTCGCAAGGGCGTGGAGGTTCAAGTCCTCTCCTGGGCACCAAACTCAAAACCTATCGAAACCACGCTTTGCCAACGTGACCTTTTTTGCCTCAAAAACCAAGAGGACTAATCCAGCTGCGCGCCAGAGGCGCTTGCGTTCGTTGGCTCGCAGCCTTGCTGCTCGAAACCCCAACTCACCCTCTCCTGGGCAACAAACTCTTCACTAAGAAAAAACCTTAGTTACCCACATCTCAATAGACTGTTTGCAGAACCGACTTGGACTTACTGGCTAACGATGAACTCATCGCTGCTGACTCTTAAAATTTTCCCCCGAGTGACAGTGAGGATGGCGCGCTCATCTGGAAAGTTTGGATACGGGTTATCCCAGTAAATACCGTCGGTAGCCACAACCTCAGTGCCAGCAGGTAGATAATAGGTAATCTCTGACTGGGGATTAATTGTGTACTTGGTGCCTGTATTTCGGCGTGCGTCCTCCGCGAGGCCGGGGATAAGAAATCTTGCGAATATCGTTTTTGGTAGCAGTCCATTGTTGAAGATAGTGATGCCCTCATCACCCGTACTGTGAAACTGTCGATTCACTATGGTGTCGGCAGCACAAAGCGGAGAAATCGCTAAGGCAAGAATAAATATGAAACTTCTCATAGAACACGCCCAAAGTTGTCTAAACGGTTTCGAATACGAGATTTGTCAAATCCCGGATGTTCAACCGCAGAATAAATCCAAAGAACTCTTGAGGCCTCTGCCGACGCATCACTCAGGGTTCTCCCCATCAAATTCTTAATCGCTGCCAACGGGGATACCTAGCAATTCGCAGTCCTATTTAAGCTGCGCTTTTAACCCTTGGAAGTCTCATTGCGAACGATGAGCGACTTAAGGGTAAAGCCACAAAGGTACAGGCCTACCCAGACAATCAGTGGAAAACACAGAACAAAGATCGGTCCAGAAACAACGGGCAAACCAAGCATCAAAGGAACCGACCAAAGCACCCCGATGTAAGACTCGAGAGCCCCTCTGACCCAACCGGTTGTGCCGATGCCCCAAGCGGCTAGCGAGAGAACCAGTCCCTCAACAACAAGGTGAAGCAACGACCAGCAAAGTACGAGACGTGCAAACTGGAGCCGACTATACCGGCGACTAAAACCTGTTCTCCTCATGTTTTGGGGGTGTTTCACAATCAATAAGGCTTGCGGCGAAATTTAGTCAGCTTGCATAAGCGAGCACTTAGCGATGTTCCAAAAATCACCAAGCGTGTTGACCTTATTGGGACCGTCCAATTAAGCAATAGCCTCAGTATCACAATCGAGCACTTCTTACTTACCAAGCCTCTTTGTATGGACGCAGATCCAGCTCTTGGCTCCACGCGGACGGATGCTGTTGATGCAAGGCCCAGAAGGCCTCGGCAATTGCCTGCGGCTCGAGCGCACCATCATCACCAAGCGCGTCGAGATAGTCAGCAAAACGACCACGAACGATGTCACCGTTTACAATCCCATCGATCACAACATGAGCCACGTGGATGCCCTGAGGGCCATACTCCCGTGCAAGCGCCTGCGCTAAATTACGAAGGCCCGCTTTGGCGACAGCAAAGTGCGCGAAGTTAGGCTTGCCTCGCATTGAAGCGGAGGCCCCAGTAAAGAAGAGCGAACCTCGACCCTGCTCCTGTAAAATCGGCAGCGCAAGGCGCGCAGTCAAAAACGCACCGAAACAACCGATACGCCAGAATTCGTCAAATTGCTCAGGCGTCAGATCGGAAAACTTGATAGGTAAGTTACTGCCGGCATTGTATAAGACAGCCGCTAAAGGCTCACCGCGCTGACTTACGCGATCAAACACCGCATCTTGATCTTTGCCGGCAGTGACGTCAGCCACGACAGCCTCGGCAGATCCACCCTCACTGATCACCGTCTCAACGATGCCATTAAGTTTGGATTGTGTTCTCCCGGCGACAACGATGTGGTGACCTGTGGCTGCGAATTTTTGTGCCAGCGCGCCACCAACGCCTGCTACGGCGCCCGCACCCATGATCAATACG
>CAJXZI010000246.1 GCA_913063005.1 uncultured Halieaceae bacterium
TACAGATCTCTACCGTGTCGATCCGCGATTGGGCAGTAACGAGGACTACGTTGCATTGAGCAAAGCGGCAAGCAAGCGAGGGATTGGTGTTATCCACGACTTCGTGCCTAATCATATTGGCTCCGAGCATCCTTGGATGTTCGATTTGCCCACAGCGGATTGGGTAAATCGCAACGCAGAATTTTCACCCACCAACCATCGACGAGAATCCCATCAAGACCCTTACGCCTCGGAGTTCGATAAGTCAGAAATGACCACAGGCTGGTTCGTACCGACGATGCCAGATCTCAATCAAGATAACCCGCGTGTGGCTAATTACCTCATCCAAAACATTATTTGGTGGATTGAGACCGCAGGCCTTTCGGGGGTTAGGGTCGACACATGGCCCTACAATGAAAAGGGCTTCCTCGCCGACTTTACCGGTCGCGTACTTGCTGAATATCCAAATTTCAGCATCGTGGGGGAGGAATGGACTATGAATCCAGCAACTGTCTCCTACTGGCAGCGCGGCAAGAACAACGCTGACGGATACGACTCGGGTGCACCGCAAATGATGGATTTTCCGATGCAGCAGGCGCTGAGAGATGCGGTCAATAGCAACGAGGGTTGGAACAGCGGCCTTACCAAGCTTTACCACGTTTTGGCGAATGACTTTCTGTACCCAGATCCAATGGGCCTGATGCTGATAGCCGACAACCACGATATGAGCAGCTTGTACCCTGGCGTTGGCGAGAACTTGGCGCGCTATAAGATGGCGATGACCTTCCTTGCCACCACACGAGGCATCCCTCAAATGCTCTACGGCACTGAGCTACTGATGACCAATCCTGACAACGGTGATCATGGGCGTCTCAGGGCAGACTTCCCAGGCGGTTGGCCAGGCGACAAGGTCAATGCGTTTAAGAAAAAAGGCCTCGCAGCTGACGTCGCTGAAGCGCAAGACTTTATCCAAAAACTATTCCAATGGCGTCGATCTGCTTCAGCGATTCATAACGGTGAGCTTCTGCACTTTGCACCGAGGGACGGCATTTACGTTTACTTCCGCACCAATGAATCCCAGCGCGTAATGGTGGTCATGAACAATGAAAAGAATCTCGTCCACCTAGACAGCGCGCGTTATTCGCAAGGCGTGGGTCAAGCCTCTACAGCACGTAATGTACTGACTGGCGAGCGGCATCGTCTCTCGGATCGCATTCTTATTCCCGCTAAGTCTGCTCAGGTGTTTGAGCTCGACTGAGGTTTGGAGGCGTGTGCCCGAGGGGAGTAATGAGCGGGAGTAAAGATTGCCAAGCACTGTTTTGAAGGTCTGCGTTGAAGGCCATTGATCAAAGGCTCAGTGCTGAAAGGGCTGTGTATTGAGAGAACCGTGCACTGAGAGCTATGTAATGGAGCGTCTGACCAAAATCAACAAACGCGTAAACTTCTCGGAAGCAATCCGAGCCTTCGTAGTTGCAACGGGGGTGGTATGCGCGGCGACCGTATCAGCCTCTAGCTCTGCAGTAGCTGCAGAGACCTTCACCAACCCAATTATTCCCGGGGGGTACCCTGACCCCAGTATTTGTAGAGTTGGTGAGGACTTTTATATCGCCAACTCCTCGTTCGAGTATTTTCCGGGTCTGCCCATCCATCACTCCAAAGATCTCGTGAATTGGGAACTAATTGGTCACGGACTTCATCGACGCGACCAGGTCAATGGTGAGGTCAACTTGGTTGATGTGCAGTCGGACGGCGGCATTCATGCACCCTCTTTGCGTTGCAAAGACGGCAAGTACTATTTGATCACGACGAATGTCTACTCACCAAAAGCGTCGGGAGAACCAACGCAAATGGTGAACTTCGTGATCACAGCGGATCATCCCGAAGGCCCATGGTCGGAGCCACATGTCATCGATGGCGCACCGGGAATCGATCCTGATCTATTTTTCAACGATGACGGCGGTGTTTGGTATCTCGGTAATCACGCGCCCGCTGATGCGGCCTACCCCGGTGAGGGTGAGATCTGGTTGCAACGACTCGACCCTGAGACATGGCAGCTAATAGGAGAGCGGCACTTCCTGTGGCGGGGGGCTTTAAAACGCGCTATTTGGGCCGAAGGCCCCCACCTCTACAAGCACGATGGGCGTTACTATCTATTGGTCGCTGAGGGTGGAACCTCGTTTAACCACGCCGTCACCATTGCGGTCAGCGACGAACTGACGGGCCCTTACGAAGGGAATGAGCGCAACCCTATTCTGACCTCGCGTCATCTTAGTTACGACAACTGGGTTAATAGCACCGGCCATGCTGACCTCGTCGAACTCGATGATGGCCGCTGGTACATGGTCGCACTGGGCATTCGAAACGACGAAGAACGACGGAGCAATATGGGGCGTGAAACGCACCTGATTCCCGTCGAGTGGGAGCGCGAGCCCTACTGGTGGAAAGAAAAGAAGTACCTTTGGCCTGTGGCCGCTCCAAAAACCGGCCGCGTTGAGCGCAAGACACCCCTGCCTTTCTCAGGAAAGAATCAACAAGCGCGATTAGCCTTCACCGATCATTTCACGTCGCCCAAGCTTGGAGTGGAATGGACGTTTAGACGAATGCCCGCTGTGGACGCTTACAGCTTGTCGGCACGTCGTGGCTTTTTGCGACTGCAAACGCAGCAGACAGTCCCTTCTGCCCGAGCGCGCGTGGCCCAACTGGGCATCAAGCAAACCGAGACAGCGTTCCAGTTCACCGCGCGCACCGAGTTTGAGGCAAGCCAGTCAGAAACAGAAGCCGGTATCAGTATCTTTCAAAAAGACAACCATTACCTGAACGCCACGGTTCGAAAGACCGCTGAAAAATACGTTCTCAACGTAACTTTGGCTAATCGGGGTGAACCCGAGATACTCGTGTCAGAGGCGCTTCCTGGCTACTCAGGCGAGCTTGAGTGGAGAATCAATTCAGCGACGGGCATCTACAGCATCAGTTATCGACTGAGCGCTAATAGTGAGTGGTCACTATTGCACCAGGTACCCTCAAACTTGTTGCTTAGCCAGTATTACACCGGTGCGCATATCGGTTTTTACACCTCCAGTAACGGTGCTGAGACTAACGATTTTATGGATATAGATTGGGTAAACTTTCAAGCCCGACCCAGCGCTGAATAGCCCGGACAGTTCGCTCAGTGACACAAAACAAAGTGCGCCACCGGCGAACACAGCGAACGAAAAAAACTTAAAAACCAATCGGCAATAGCAAGCTACGAAATCAGACGACAATAAAAACCGGTGAAAAATAATGAGTAAGCAACCACAGCTGAGCTTCTGGCAAATCTGGAATATGTGTTTTGGGTTTATGGGCATTCAGTTCGGCTAATATCAAAGAGTTGACAGATCTCATATTTAAGCGCGAGGAGGAGCGGGAGTTATGCCTCGTGTTCGAGCCCGCAGAATCTTCGGGTCTCATCGCAAAGACACTTATCGGTAACGGACTTCGAGCTATCAGGATAGGGTTTTATAAATACCGGCCGATCCAGATGGCCAATCTACCCCCAACCGACAACCAGACCTGGTGGGTTGTGGTTAATGACGCTATTGCG
>CAJXZI010000247.1 GCA_913063005.1 uncultured Halieaceae bacterium
TTGGCTTTTCGTAATCTTGAAGAATCGATTTCATCACATGATGCGCGCGTTCTTCAGCTTTGACCGATCCCGTTTCTTCCCATGTTTCGTAATTTCGCCAATCGGACATGAAAGGCGCATAAAACGCTGTTTTGAAGCGGCGTTGGGTGTGATCCGCCCCAAAGAAATGGCTGCCCGGCCGCTATCCCCGAGGCGTACCGTTGGTTATCATCCGTTGCGGTACCCAAGCTGCAGGCATGGCTCCGCCTTTCTCCCATTAATCTGCCCGAGATTGACTGGCGGACAAGTCTCACTGAGCACTGGTCATCGGTTGGTAAGGTTACGGGCGGCGTGGTTCAGCAAGTCACCACATCGAGCTTATCGTTGCTAGCAGGATTACTTAACGCTGCTTTGGTACCTGTCGTTGCCTTCTATCTGATGCGTGACTGGGACCTCGTGATGGCAGGCATTATGCGGTTGGTGCCGCGAACACTGGTTGGTGGCGTCAGCAGCGCTGTTAACGAGGCACACACCGTACTCGAAGCGTTTGTGCGCGGCCAACTGGTGGTGATGGGTGCCCAGGCCCTTATCTACAGCTTAGGTCTGTGGATGGTGGGTTTGAACTACGCAGTGGTTCTCGGCCTTGTCGCTGGTGCCGCAAGCATCATTCCCTACGCGGGCGCTGTGATTGGAGTGGGCAGTGCGTTACTTGTGGGCTACCTGCAGTTTGGCCTCGATGTTTGGGCTCTAGGATTAATCGGGTCCGTCTTCATCGTCGGGCAGCTCATTGAGAGCTTTGCATTAACGCCGTTGTTGATTGGTGATCGTATTGGGCTCCATCCTGTCGCTGTCATCTTCGCACTTATGGCGGGTGGGCAGCTGGCTGGCTTTACGGGCATATTAATCGCCTTACCTGTGGCGGCCGTTTTGCTCGTATTTTGTCGCCGATTGGTAAGTATTTACCTCACTACTGATACGTATTTGGGATAGTGGGGTGCGCTCGTGAGTCCCACTCCCAAGCAGCTTGTTCTGCCGATTTCTACTGATCCTGATGCAACTTGGGAGCACTGGGTATCGAGACAGGAGACAGAACTGGTGGAGCATGCGCTAGCCGATATTACGTCAGCGCCTTTGCCGGGTATTTTTGTTTGGGCCGAGGAAGGTTTAGGTAAGAGCCACCTATTGCAGGCTGTCTGCGCAAGATTTGGTCGTCACGCCAGTTACATCCCAATGTCATTAGTCTTGGATGTGCCTCCCAGCGCTCTTTTGGATGGTGTTGAGGGGAGTGCGGTTGTGCTCATTGACGACGTTCATTTGATAAGCGACAGCAAGGATTGGCAGGAGGGGTTATTTCATTGCTTTAACCGCTGCGTTGATAGCAAAACTCCGCTGATTGTTTCGTCACGAGTCGCTGTTTCAGGTCTTGCTGATTTGCTGCCTGATTTGAAATCACGGCTCGCGCTCCTCACCGGGTTTAAACTCCCAAACTGGGAAATGGATGCGTTTGCATTATTGTTGATTGGCCTCGCTAGGCATCGGGGACTAATCTTGACCGAGGACGTGGCTCGGTACCTGACGCGTCGGTTGCGACAAACGCCCATTGAGGCACTTGCCGCAATAGAGAAAATTGAGCGATCGAGCCTGATCGAGCAACGCACGCCAACGATTCCTTTTTTGAAAACACTTGGACTGTAACGTCACCAAACAAAATGACAGAGTTTTGGGACGTTTATTGGGTTCATGAGTTAGTTTCAGGTACGACCAGCTCGTGCTCACCCAGTGCGAGATAGCGCCTCAGTCGCGAGACTAAAATGTAGAGCGGAATCGTATCTAGCAGCGCCACAGCAGCTTTAAACCCGTAGTTGCTCGCCACTAAAACGAGTAGCGTCTGAAAGGCCATTTCTCCGCGCAGGAATACCGCACCGAATGTCACGGTAACAACCATGACCGAATCGACGAGTTGGCTAAGTAACGTGCTGAAATTGTTGCGGAGCCATAGGTGCTTACCTTTGGTGACACGCCTCCAGAAGTGAAACAATTGCACGTCACAGTACTGCGCTGTTATGTATGCAACCATCGAGGCTGTGACAGCACCACTGGTCATCGCGTACATCACCGTAAATAGCTCGACATTGCCCTCGAGTGAATCCCCTGAGGGAAGAGGGATAGGCTGGGCGAGCTGGAGAATTTGCCAGGGCGGCATATTGGCAGGGTCTACCGAAGTGGCGTACTGCCCCGCGGTCATTACCAGTAAAATGAAGCCGTTAATAAACAACCCTACAGTCACCAAAAAGTTGGCTCGAGACTTTCCGTACAGCTCGGAAATCAGATCCGTACACAAAAAGGTGATCGGGTAGGGCAGGACACCAACAGCAACGGCCAGCGGCCCAAGTTGAACAAACTTAGTGATGCCGATGACATTCAACAAGGTCATCGCTGAGAGAAATACCCCAGCGAGAACCAGAAAAACGCGCTCTCGGCGCTCGGCTAATTGTACCGGGGAGAGTGAATGGGCGTCTGTCACCGTTCTATCTGTCCTAAATTCGCGTGGATTACCGAGCCGTTGATGACAGGGCTTTGATGGGCCCATGTAATTGCGCCCGCTATTTCTTCGGGTGTGACAAGACGACCGAAGCCATTTTGGGAGCCGATTTCATGCATAAGCTCTGCATCACCACCTAAATGCTGTTTGAGCATTTCCGTATCAGTAAATCCCGGACAAATCATGGCTGTGTGGATTTGCGACCCCATCAAGTCTTGGCAGGTGGCTCTCATTTGGCCCAATTGCGCGTGCTTGCTGATGACGTAACTGTGCGCGCCGGCAACGGCTTTTTCGGACAAAGTAGAACCTACATAAATGACACTAGACCCTGCGCTCATGCAAGGCAAAAGCTCGCGATTTAGCGTATTCACGGCGCCAACATTGACCGCCAATACACGCATTAGGTCGACGTTACTGCAGTCGTGAACGGAGTCTTTGAGCATCAGTGATGCGTTGTGCACCAGGGCAACAGTTCCACCGGGTGAAATATTCTCTGCGGCTTGAGCGGCCGCGTAACTCGCACCCTCTTCCGTGCTCAGATCCGCGCCTACGTTAATGACACCATCAACCGGACTCTCGCGGCGTGCAATATTGACGACCGAATATCCAAGTTCGATGAACTTCCGGGCGGTGGCTGCTCCGATTCCGGAACTGGCACCGCTTATGATGGCTGTTTTGCTCATTGCTTTCACGCTAACGCTGGTTTGTGTAGAAGGTTATCGTACGCGCGGATGATCGGCTAGGATTGCAGTGCACGTATACCCACACTGTTATAGCGCGCTGTTTACCTGGGCCCCGCGCGCGGTGTGGTGCTTCGAGGCTTGTGTAATTACCCCCTCGTATTGGCTCATTTTTGCGCACTGCTTTACGACACTGGACTGAGAAAGCTGAATCGAAATACTGATCAACAGTCTGGGAGGAGTATTGCGGCAGTACTGTCTAGGCAGGCCTTAAGAAAATCTGAGCCAAGCAGCCCCTCAAAAGCCGAGGTGAGGATCAAACAAAACAGAAACCCAG
>CAJXZI010000248.1 GCA_913063005.1 uncultured Halieaceae bacterium
GTCCCCTTATACGGGCATGCAGACTCGGGAAATAAAGGCGCTGTCAGACGACGACGTAAGACAGCTACAAAGCGGGGCAGGATGGGGCTTAGCATTGCCCGCGGAGCTAAATGGGATACCAGGACCCGCACATGTTCTAGAGTTAAAGGAACAACTCGAACTCACTCCCAGTCAGCTAAAGAGCATCCAAGCTTTGTACGACGACATGAAAATAGCCGCTGTCCCTTTAGGCGAGCAATTCATCGAAGTTGAACGTCAAATTGACAATTATTTCGCGTCAGCATCGATCGATGAACACATGCTCAGGAAGCTGTTGACTGCCTCAGAGCGTCTCAGGGCAGAGCTTCGATTTACTCATCTCTCGCAACACCTCAAAACAGCCAAAGTATTAACCGACGGGCAGATTAGCCGATACAACAAACTTCGTGGATACACATCAGACCCGTGCCGGTTTGTTCCCGAGGGGCACGACCCCGATATGTACCGAAGCCATATGGGTTGTGACTAATCTGTGCCAGGGTGCTAGGCATCATCATTTAAGTACACAGAGGCCGATTGTTCTTCTCAATGCCTTAGAACGCAGACTCTGGCGACGATGGCATAAACGACGGCGTCGAGATGGCTTTTGAGACCGACCCAAATAATGCATCGAGTCAATCGGGCATTACGCAGCGACTGCAACCGAGAGCCCTCCAAGCTCTAAACACGCACCGAAAAGACTCGCAGTACCAACATAGCGTATACTCATCCGCACTACGTAAGCGATGTCTGATTGATTACCTCATGAAAAAGCTTTTCCTGCTGGCGCTCATGGGACCATTTTGTCTAACGGCCCAGGCACAGACTGTTCCTTCAGAGCTCCTTGACATGTCGATTGAAGACCTTCTTCAGCTCGAGATCGTTTCCGACGAGGAATCAGGTGGTACTCAGTCAAATCGCTGGCGATTGGCATATACCTATCAAATGGCGCAGTTCAAAGACTATAGAATCGGCACAGACCGATATGATGCCCTGAACTTTTTGTGGCAACCCGCTCAGGGGCCACGTGGAGCAACCGATTATTTAGCGGTAACCCCTGAAATTACGCAGGAAGTGCACGCGCTCAGCCTCTCCTACGCGCTGTCATCCAAAACGTTTGTCACCGGGCAAATCCCATGGGTGAAGCAAGACACTGACCATATCGCGGTTATACCGGGCTGGCCGGTGTTTACCGTGCACTCAGAAGCGGTTGGTGATGCCAACTTGTCAGTGAATCACCAATTTGCAAACAATATTGATAGCGCTTGGTCTCTTCAAGCTGGTATCAGTCTACCTACCGGCTCGATAGAAGAACGCGCCGCAACCCCTCGAGGCCCCAATAAAGTTCTTCCTTACACCATGCAAATGGGCTCAGGCACGTGGGACTTTGAGGGAGGTGTTATGTATCTCAATGAGCAACCGCAATTCCATTGGGGCTTCGATGCCAACATCACAGTTCGGACAGGTCGTAACGATAGGGATTACCGCCTAGGCAATAAGGCGGACCTCAATTTATGGGCGTATTTAACGCGCTGGCACTCGGTACAGCCCGGCGTCAAGCTCGCCCTGCACAGCCGCGGCGCCATCACAGGCGCTGATCCAAGCCTACCAGGCGCCGACGCGGCAGGCCGGTATCCCACTGCGGTAGTGAACCCTGACAACTATGGTGGCGATCAGATTGACGCCGTATTTTTCCTCCGACTCCAGCCTCAAGCTAGCGCTTGGTACCTTGATGCTCGCTATACGGCGCCGGTTTATCAAAATCTAAATGGTCCACAGGTAAGCTTGCAGAGCAGTTTCGGCCTGTCGATTGGTTACAGTTTCTAGGCGCCGGTTCTTATCGGGGTCGACCGGCTCCAGAACTTGCAGGCAAGCTGGAGGGTTTAGGTTGTTGCCATCGCGCTCTCGAACCAGCTTAAGATCTGTATCACCCTTTACTGAGTGGCATGACAACACCTCAACCTTTGCCACTATTCCATCCTCTGAAATAGTGAATAACTTCGTCACCCTCGCAGCAAATCCTGATTGGCTGGCCGACTGAGGATACGTAACCGCTTTCTAGGTTTTCGGAATTTTGGGATCCATCAGCTCAAGCAACGCATTTACCTCTGAGAAGCTGCAACCAGCAACTCCAGCGTCGAGACAGCTGTTGTATTTATCGACTGCCTGACTTTAGAGAACTTCAAATCCTCTCCTCATTAGCGTGACATTACTATCTGCTTGAACGAGTGACGACATACAGATAAGGAATAAGAACAAATAGCGCCACTGCTTCATGCCCTTTTCTCCCGAAATGTTAGGGCTCAATGCCCAGCTGAATAACGCTAGAATCAGGGAAAAAGGCGAAATAGAAGTTATGTGACGTGGGCGCGACGCTGTCGCTGTGATGCATAAACCACGATGTCCTTGCGATGTTGCTTATTTCCCCCAGTCAAAATCGCAGTTTAGGTTTCAGAGCGATAAACTCCCAGTTCGAGAGATTCAGACCAGCGGACAAGACAGTGAGAAGACAAACCATTCACGCTGCATTAGTAGCATTGGCCACCATCGCACTTGCAACCGCAACTCACACAGTGGCTGCAGGTTCACTGGCACAATCAACGCTAGGTGAGGTCATCGTCCAAGATACCGCCGACAAATCTGCTAATCCTTTTCACCTTAAGAACTTTATCGTAGTGCTTGACGAGGCGCCCCTAATTACTCTGAAGAATAGGGTTGCATCTCGCAGTCAAGACAAGTCTCTACAGGATCAAACCGCAAAATTAGCTGCTCGCACAGCCCAAGCTAAGCTTATCGACGCCCAACAGGACGCCTTTGCATCAAGCCTTCAACGCTCCCTCCCTGAAGCAAAAATCGGTCGGCGTTACGACATGGTGCTCAATGGACTGGTAGTTCAAAGCAGCGCCCCCGCTGCTCGCGAAATTCTTAACAATATGCCCGGCGTAAAGTATGTGGCCCGGGACTCGATCGTCCGAGCACACATGGACGCATCGTTGCCACTCATAAAAGCGCCCGAGGCATGGTCTTTGGTGGGCGGCAGAGAAACCGCAGGCGATGGGATACGCGTCGCCATTATTGACTCGGGGATCGTTCCCGAGCATCCCATGTTCGATGGCTCCAACTTCGAAGCACCAGCAGAGCGACCTGACGATGACTACTGCGCAACCGTCGACGCTAGTTTTTGTAACGGCAAGCTGATCGTAGCAAGGCATTACACGCCCCCAGACATTGACGAATCAGAAGTGGACACCCCATACGACGTCGACGGTCACGGGGTTCACGTTGCCGGCACCGCGGTTGGCAATCGTGTCACCGACTCTCAAGGTACAGAGCTCTCCGGTGTTGCGCCGGGTGCTTATCTGATGGCTTACAAAGCGCTGTGGGCAGATGGCTCCGGTTCCGCCAACGGCTCTACTAGCGGACTCATCCAAGCGCTTAATGATGCAGTTTCAGACGGTGCCGACATAATCAATAACTCTTGGGGCGGCACTGCTTCTTCCTTTGACTATCAGCTATA
>CAJXZI010000249.1 GCA_913063005.1 uncultured Halieaceae bacterium
ACGTAGGCATGGAGCAGTCGCGATCGCTGGTTTACCACGCGTCGAGTGAAATCGGTGACGGTCCGTTGAGTGCAGAGGCGGAGATTGCTTGCCGTATGGCCAAAGCAAAAGCGTCAGACACCATCCAATATGCGGGTGATCGATCGGTGCAGTTCCACGGAGGTTTTGGCTTCACTTGGGAGTGCGACTCGTCCTTGTTTATTCGTCGAGCGGCGTACAGTCAGCAGCAGTTCGGCGATGCCATGCATCACCGCAAGCGTCTTGCGCCGTTGCTACTCGACGCTTAGGCGATTCTATGGATTGATGGCGCTTCTGATGTGGCTCTTAACGGGGGCCTCTGTCAGTGGGTCGGTCCTATGCGCCGGTCAGGTAAGCCATTTCTTATCGCCTTAGGTTTTTTATTTCCTACCATGGGGCTATCCCTATCGTGACGCTTTGCCGCAAACCGATACCTTGGGTAAGTGGCGATTCCCTCTCTCGATTGTTGACGTCGCGCTATTTTATAAGCTCACTCGGTCTTTTATGTCACGAGCGTTGATAGGGCGTGATGCATGAAATTCACGGACTGTGTTTAGTTAGCCTGCGGTAGGTGCTCTAGTAAGTAGCGGATCGTATTGCCGCCCATGACAGCGCGAATCTCCTCTGGGGTAAGACCTCGCTCGATAAGTGCCGATGTTAGGTAGGCAAGGTCACCCGCATCGATCGGTGTGGTGACCGCACCGTCCCAGTCTGATCCCAGCGCCACCGCTCCGACACCAAAGGTATCGATCCCATAGGCAATGGCATCGGCAATAGCTGTTACATCATCGCCGCAAACGGCCTCCGACCAAAATCCAACGCCAATAAGCCCGCCTCGCTCGGCAATGCGTGCGATCAATGCGTCGCTTATGTTGCGCTTTCGGTTACAGTGGCCTTTAAAGCCGGTGTGGCTGACGATGAGTGGACCTTCAATTAGGTTGAGAACATCATCAACCACCTGTGGTGAGGAGTGTGAGACGTCGATCATGATGCCCAAGGCGTCCATCTCCAGCACGGCTTGTCGACCGAAGTCGGTGAGTCCTGCGTTGGATTCGCCATGGAGTGAGCCACCGAGTTTGTTATCGAAGAAATGCTGTAGCGACATCATGCGAAATCCCGCGTCATAGAGCCGTTGGATATTGGCCAAGTCACCATCGAGGGCGTGTGAACCCTCAGTTCCCAACAAGCCTGCAACAACTTTGCTGCCGCCCTCGCGGGCTTTGAGCACCTGCTTCAATTCTTCTTGGGATGTCACCACCTCTAGATCGTCGCTCTCGGCGGCAAAGTTATGTAATCGCTCTGCTTGGTAGGTGGCGCGTGCAAAGAGCGAGTCTCGGGTTGCCAAGGGCCAACGCTGTACCATGGCAAGTAGGGTGATCGTATCGCCTGCGTCGGCTGAGTTGGAGTCGTAATTCTGGCCACTGGGGGACTTCGTAACGGTGGTCAACATCTGCACAGCCACATTGCCATCAATCATCCGCGGCAAATCGACTTGACCACGATCCGAGCGCTCAAGGAGCGATCGATACCACAGCAGGGTATCCGCATGCAGATCCGCAATATCCAAAGAGGCATGCAATGCAAGTGCATCACCCGACGGAGCTGCGCCTTTATCGCCCGCAACTTGATTTTGAGCATTCTCAAGAAGGCCTGG
The DNA here is from genome assembly GCA_913063005.1 of uncultured Halieaceae bacterium. Taxonomy (GTDB): domain Bacteria; phylum Pseudomonadota; class Gammaproteobacteria; order Pseudomonadales; family Halieaceae; genus Luminiphilus. The sequence goes on from CAJXZI010000249.1 coordinate 1,673, forward strand.
CCCTAGGGTGAAAATCGCAACGAGGAAGGCTGTCATGGCGAGTGTGATGATGACGAGCAGCGAGCGGATAATGGCCATGTCTAACCTTTTTCTAACTTTGTATTACGTCTAAGTATGCCGTTAATTCGTAAGCCTAGCCATGAACGATACCAAGCTTATTTTGGTCCTTGCCGACCAACTCTGTACACAGCAACCAGCTTTGAAAGCTGCGGTTCCTGGGCGGGATATTATTGTGATGGCAGAGGTGGCTGAAGAGGCCAGCTATGTTCGTCACAACCGCCACAAGATTGCGCTGCTGTTCTCTGCAATGCGTCACTTCAAAATCGAACTTGAGGCAGAGGGGTATCAGGTTGAATACCTATCCTTTGAATCGGGTACGCCAAGCTTAGAGGCGGCCGTTGCCTCTGTGATAGCACGCACAGAGGTGTCGGAAGTTGTTATCTGTGAGCCGGGCGAATATCGGCTCCTTGAGCAAATGAAGTACTTCTGGTCTAGCGCATTAGGTAAGCCCGTGACCCTGCTTGAAGATGATCGTTTCCTTGCCTCTCACAATGATTTTGCTGATTGGGCGAAGGGCAAGAAGCAACTGCGCATGGAGTTTTTCTATCGAAAGATGCGAGAGCGTTATCAGATTTTGATGGATGCGGGCGAGCCGGCCGGTGGCAAGTGGAATTACGATGCTGACAACCGAGTCGGTTGGCGAAATCAGGTTGAGATTCCGTCGCGACCAGACATTACTCCCGATGAAATCACGGCGTCAGTCATCGATCTAGTTAACGCCGAATTTCCTGATAATCCCGGAGACCTTGCGCGCTTTCGTCTGGCGGTGACGCGGACCGATGCTGAGCGGCAGTTTGATTGGTTTGTCGAGAACGCACTTGGCGACTTTGGTACCTACCAGGATGCATTGGTTGAGGAGTCTCCGTGGATCTTCCACGGGCTGATCTCGATGTATCTAAACGCAGGTTTACTCGAACCTCTTGCGGTTTGCGAGCGCGCTGAGCGAGCCTGGCGTGAAGGTAAGTGCTCACTTTCGGCTGCAGAGGGTTTTATTCGGCAGGTGCTGGGTTGGCGCGAGTACATCCGAGGCATCTATTGGTTGTTGATGCCCGAGTACAAAACACGCAACACCTTGGAAGCCACTCGTCCACTGCCGAATTATTTTTGGGATGCCGATACCGAGATGCGGTGTTTGAGTCGAGCGATTGAGCAGTCGCTTGATCATGGTTATGCCCACCACATCCAGCGCCTTATGGTGATTGGTAACTTTGCATTACTCGCGGGCTTGGACGTGATGGAGGTTTGTGACTGGTATCTAGCGGTTTACGTTGATGCCTACGAGTGGGTGGAGTTACCGAACACCCTCGGTATGGCGCTTTACGGCGATAACGCGGTTATTGCCAGCAAGCCCTACGCGGCAAGCGGTAAATACATCCAGAAGCAGGGTAACCATTGTCAGCAGTGTCGGTATAAACCGACCAAAGTGACAGGTCCCGATGCCTGCCCGTTTAACAGTCTGTATTGGCGTTTTATAGACAAGCACATCGATAAATTCGGAAACAACCCCCGCATGGGCTTGGTCGTTGCAAACTGGCGCAAGCGTGATCCTGATGAGCGCGAGGTGATCGTGAGTTGGGCCGACAAAATGATCGAGGATTGGACGTAGAGTGCGTCGTAATCAAATCACCTGACTAGAATAAAAGAGGCCTAGGTAGAGTTTGAGAGATCTGGGAAGCGTTCGAGAAACCTTGGAAGAGTTTTAGGAAGGAAGCGTTTCAGTAAATAGCGCAGTGGTTTCTGCTTCGTTACACCGCGGACCCAACAAGTCAAACCTGCAAATTTTCCGCGCCCTTAATTAG
>CAJXZI010000250.1 GCA_913063005.1 uncultured Halieaceae bacterium
TCTACAAAACTATCAGGAGCTTTTCCTAATCTATTAATATTTTCTTGAGGTCTTGCCCATTTATATTCATCCGACCAACTGATAGTTAAAAGTTCAAAATTTTGAGAGATTGTTAATAATTTATCTTCTTGAACCATCAAAACAACAGCTTTTTCATCCGAGCGACATTAGCTAGACTCCGAGGCATAACAAAAAATGCTCTGAGGACCTCTGGATGTCTAACCATAAAGTACTTGTAAGTTTACTCGCGACGGCTGTGCTTGCCGCCTGCGGCGGATCTGATGTGCCCAGCGAGGTGTCGGCCGATACGTCCACAGCTGCGGTGCCAGCTGTGGCGGCCGTTGATGCGGGCCGCATCATGAATGCCGCAGAAGAGCCTGAGATGTGGCTCACCTACGGCGGGTCTTATGACGAAACGCGGCACTCTTCATTGGCATCTGTTAACGGCGACACAATCCAAGACCTCGGCGTTAGCTGGGTTTACACCATGGACAAGCCACGTGGCGCGGAAGCTACCCCCATCGTTGTAGACGGCGTTATGTATGTCTCGGGTTCTTGGTCTGTCGTTTACGCGATTGATGCCAAAACCGGTGAGGAGCTGTGGACCTACGACCCTGAGGTGTCAGGCAAAGATGCTGCAAAGGGTTGCTGCGACGTTGTTAACCGCGGCGTTGCCGTACACAACGGTAAAGTATTCGTTGGCGTCTTCGATGGTCGCCTGGAGGCTCTCGACGCGGCAACAGGTGAGGTTCTTTGGAGTAACGTCACGGTTGATCAATCCAAACCCTACACCATTACCGGCGCGCCTCGCGTATTTAAGGATAAAGTGATTATTGGTAATTCGGGCGCCGAGCTCGGTGTTCGGGGCTACGTCACGGCTTATAATGTCGAGACGGGCGAGGAAGCGTGGCGATTTTACACCGTACCTAACCCCAATAAGGAGCCCGACGGTGCCGCATCGGACGCAATCTTTGCTGAGCTTGCTAATGACAGCTGGGGAGATACCGGCGCTTGGACCACTGACGGTGGTGGCGGTACGGTATGGGATTCCATTGTTTACGATACCGTTAACGATCAAGTGCTGATTGGGGTGGGCAATGGCTCACCGTGGAACGCATCGGTACGCGACCCTGAGGGTGATTTCAGCGGTGCTTACGACAACCTGTTCCTGTCCTCAATCCTCGCGGTGGATGCCGATACAGGCGCGTATCGCTGGCACTATCAGACAACGCCCCGTGACCAATGGGACTTTACTGCCACTCAGCAAATGCTCTTGGCTGAACTCCCGCTGGGCGAGGACGGCGCAATGCGGCGTGTTGTGATGCAGGCGCCCAAAAACGGCTTTTTCTATGTCTTGGATGCCGCCGATGGCGAGCTGTTGTCAGCGACACCCTTTGCAGAGCAGACATGGACTACAGGAGAGGTGGATGAAAACGGCCGACCTGTGATTTTGCAGGAGGCGATTGATCTCGAGAACTACATTGTTTACCCGGGCCCAACGGGTGCGCACAACTGGCATCCGATGTCGTTCAACCCCGATACAGGCCTCGTTTATATTCCAACCAACGTAGCTCTGCCCATGGTCTATTCAATGGATGAAAAAGCGGAAAATGCGAAGAGCTTTTGGAATGTTGGATATGATTACGCAGCTGGATGGGCCTATGAGTTCCCCGAGGGAACAATTGAGTTCACCAAGACCCTCGATGGGGGGACATTGGTGGCCTGGGATCCTGTGAAAGGTGAACCCGCTTGGATGGTGCCTTTCCCGCAGGCGTTCAACGGCGGCACCTTGAGTACAGACGGTGGTCTTGTCTTCCAGGGAAACAAAGCGGGTGAGTTTGTTGCTTATGATGCGGCATCGGGTGACCGAGTATGGACGAGTAAGCTTTCCGGCGACGCCGCCGCGGCACCGATGACCTATGAGATCGATGGAGAGCAATACGTTTCGGTTCTGTCAGGCTGGGGTAGCACGTCTAATCTGACCTATGGTGTTGCGCTGGAGAAGCCTGTGTCGGCAGAGCCGGGCCGGGTGATAACGTTTAAGCTCGGCGGCACTGCAGAGATGCCTAATCCCCTGGAGTACAACGTTGTGGAGACGCCCAAAGCTGCGCTCGCTGGGGACGAGGAATCTTGGCAGCTTGGTATGCAACGCTTTGCCGAGAATTGCATGTTCTGCCATGGCGCTTATGCCATCAGTTCCGGTGTGTTGCCCGATCTTCGATGGTCGGCTATGGCGGCAACCGAACAGTCATGGTCGGCGATTGTGAAGGATGGCGCTTTGTCACAAAACGGTATGCGAAGGTTTGACGATATTCTCGATCCAGAAGAGATTGAGGCCATCAGAACCTACGTTCTTCGCCAAGCGTGGCTAGCGGTAGAAAACGGCCACGCCGAGGCACCTGACTTGGCAGCGGCTGGCGATCAGTGACACACCAGCGAGCGCTTATTAGCTCAAGAAGCTGATAAGCGCTGCTGTTACCGCAACATTCAGGGATTCAACCCCGTTTTCCATAGGAATACGCAGCGACAGGTTCGCTGCGCTTTTTATTTCTTCGGAAGCGCCGTCTGTCTCACCACCCAGAACAAATACCGTATTGCCGCGATCCTGTTCATCAAAAAGTGATGCCTCAGCGTGGCCATCCATAACGGCGACTTGGAAACCAGCACTCTGGAGAGTCTTCACGCAGCCGATAGCGTCCTCGCATAAGACAATAGGCGCTCTAAATGCCGTTCCTACCGAGGCTTTAATGACTAGGGGCCCCAAGGCGGCGACGGATCTTTTGGGGTAGAAAATCGCATCGATACCAGCGGCGCAGCCGGAGCGGATAATCATGCCCACGTTTTGTGGATTGGTGATGCCATCGAGCAGCAGTCCTTTAAAGCGCTTGCCGGGCTTTAGGGCTTGTTGTGCGAGCAATCCCTCTAAAGTGTTGAAGTTGGGGCAGTACAGATCCAACGCGACGCCCTGGTCCTGCTTCCCATTTTTAGAGATGCGAGACAATGCCAGTCTGTCGTGGTAGCTGGTGGAGACCGCTCTTTTTTTGGCGGCCGTTTCTATTTGACTTACAATGCCACCCGGCTTGTTGCTGTCCGCAAGGTGCAGGCGTTGGGGTGATAAAGTCGTGTCATTAAGTGCTTCAAGTACAGGCTTTCTCCCGTAAATAGTCAGCGTTTTTGATAAGTCCATTCGCGGCTCAGTTAGGGGTAAGTCGGGGTAATGAGTTATGAATAAGGAATCAGCGTCACAATGAGCCTTACACTATATACGAGTCCCGGCTGCCATTTATGCGAACAAGCAGAAGAGATTCTTGATTATGTTGGGGTCAGCTTTTCAGCGATAGATATCAGTTCTGACGTTAACCTGGTTAGAAAGTACGGCGTGAGGATTCCTGTCGTTCAGCGGGGAGACGGTGCTGAACTCGGGTGGCCTTTTGACTCCCTCGACGTAGAACGATTCGCTGCTTAGCGCTATTTTTCTCTATCGACTCT
>CAJXZI010000251.1 GCA_913063005.1 uncultured Halieaceae bacterium
GGGCTCATTGACCCGCATGTTCACCCCACACTGCCAGCCGTCCTTACCCAATTTCCGTTCCTTGCGCCCGATGATTGGTATTTGCCTACGGGTGACTTCCCGGGCGCTACGACGCCCGAGGGCTATAAGAGTGCGCTCACCAACCTCGTGGCCAATCACGATGACCCCAATGTCCCGTTCGTTGCCTTTGGCTACCACCCGCTCTGGCACGGTGAGGTCTGGCGCGAGGATCTCAACGAATGGTTCGGCGACAAACCGGTCATGATTTGGCACCGGTCGTTTCACGAACTCATTGGGAACGACGCCGCATGGAACCTCCTGGGGGTGACTGAGAAAGACGCCGAAGCCATCCACGAGGGCGCAAACTGGGAGCGAGGACATTTCTACGAGCTTGGCCTAAGGGCCGTCTTCCCTCGCATGAGTTTTCTCTTTGAGCCAGCGCGCTACATGAAGGGCATGCAGAACTTTCTTTCGATGATGCACGAGTCCGGTGTAACAACGGCAGCTGATATGGGCACGGGTATTTTTGGCAACCCGGTTGCTGAAATTCAGGCAGTAAAGGCCGCAGTGGCAAATGACCCCATCGGTGTTCGAGTGCTTCTCACGCCCATCATTACCGACTTCATTACGCGACAAAAAACCGCAGAGCAGGCCCTCGCTGAAGTCCGTGAATGGCAGACCATGAACGACAATCAAGTTACTGTAGGTAACCACTTCAAACTCATGATTGACGGCGCGATCTTCTCAGGACTCTCCCAAATGGGAGCGCCCGGTTACCTCGACGGGCACATGGGTGTCTGGATGGTGGATGTTCCCACCCTCGAAGCCTTCGCGAAGACCTTCTGGGACGCGGGATTCCAAATCCATGCACACAGTAACGGCGACGCAGCGACCGCAAGATTTATCGATCTTCTTGAGCACCTGCAACGCCTCAGCCCTCGAGCCGACCACCGCATGACGCTCGAGCATTTTGCCTACAGCACCGAAGATCAAAACCGAAAACTCGCAGCGCTAGGCGCGGCGGTCTCAGCTAACCCCTACTACCATTACATTCTCTCTGAAATGTACAGCGGTGATTGGTTAGGGCCTGATCGAGGACCGCAGATGGTCCGTTTGGGCTCGCTTGAGCAAAAGAATGTCCCGGTTGGTCTACATTCAGACAGCCCTATGGCTCCACTCTCACCACTGACACTCATGTGGACTGCGGTCGCACGTGAGAATATTTCTGGCGATAAAACAGGGCAAGCCGAGGTGATGACGCGCGAGGGTGCGTTTAAAGCGATTACGATTGATGCCGCTTGGATACTGGGTCTCGAAGATGAGATTGGTTCGATTCGTGCGGGTAAGGCGGCGGACTTTACGATCCTTGCCGACGACCCCATGACAGCGCCCCTTGAGACGTTGCGCCAAATTGAAGTTATCGGCACTGTATTCGCCGGTGAAGCTCACCGAAATTAACGAGGAAAAATAGATGTCATCTCTCTCAGCACCCCTGGTACTCAACAACGGCTCAACCCTCAGCAATCGCTTTATGTTGGCAGCATTGACCAACCTTCAGAGTGGTAACGACGGGGTTATGAGCGACGATGAGTATCATTGGCTGACCCGTCGTGCCGAGGGCGGCTTTGGATTAACAATGACCTGCGCCACGTCGGTACAGCACCGCGGTGTTGGCTTCCCCGGACAACTGGGTGCGCACGACGATCGCCATCTCGAGGGCCTTAAGCGAATGGCTAGCGGGATCAAAGCACACGGCAGCCACGCCGTTGTGCAACTCCATCACGGCGGCATGCGTGCCATGGGCGACTACTGTGAAAACACGCCAATGTGTCCCTCGGACGACGAGTCCACTAACTCTAAGGCAATGACCATTGAGGAAGTCGAAGGCTTTATTGAGGACTGCATTACATCGGCCGTTCGATGCAAAGACGCAGGCTTTGATGGCGTGCAGCTACATGGTGCTCACGGCTACCTCATCGCGCAATTCTTGAGCCCCGAGATCAATCGACGCGATGACGCTTACGGCGGCACGCCAGAGAAGCGCGCAAAAGTCCTGTTCGATATCATCGAAGGGGTTAATAAATCCTGCGGACGCTCTTTTAGCCTGGGTGTCAGGCTCTCACCCGAGCGGTTTGGTCAAAGGACCGAAGAGATTCGTGACCTAGCGGGACAGCTGCTGACTGACGAGCGTATCGACTACGTGGACATGTCGCTATGGGATGTATTCAAGCCCGCGAGCGATGAGGCTTTTGCTGGCGAGTCACTGCTTAAAGTCTTCACCGACCTACCGCGCAAGGGCGTGGCGCTTGGCGCCGCCGGCAAGTTGTATTCAGCAGGTGACTGCCAACGCGCGATGGACAGCGGTCTCGACTTCGTCTTGGTCGGGCGCGGTGCCATCGTTCACGCGGACTTCCCAAATCTCGCCATGGCCAATCCGGACTTTGCGATGCTTGATCTTCCGGTAAGCCGTGAGCACTTGGCAGAGCAAGGCTTGGGGTCGAAGTTCATCGACTATATGGCATCCTGGAAAGGCTTTGTTGCGGCATAAGCAGTAACAAAATAGCTAGCGGGCGCCCTGGGGCGCCTCAGTCGAGAACAGCTCTGGGTAAAGCCGACTGGGATGCTGTAGGGAGCGCTAGCCGAACTGCATGTCCGCAACGAAGGGATTCGTTGCCCGCTCTCGTCCAAACGTGGAGTCAGGTCCGTGACCGGGAACAAACTGCACGTTATCGCCTAGGGGAAAGAGTTTTTCACGAATCGAGTGGATCAATTCGTCATGATTGCCTTTGGGGAAGTCTGTGCGACCAATCGAGCCCGCGAAGATGACGTCACCTACCCATGCCAGGTTTTGGTTGCGGTCATAAAACACGACATGCCCCGGGGTGTGACCCGGGCAGTGAATGACGGCCAATTCAAGATTGCCTACGGAGACCGTATCGCCATCGACTAGCCACCGATCGGGCTCGAAAGCCTCGGCTGATGGAAAACCTGACATCTCGCACCACTTGGGCAGGTTATCGATCCAGAACCGATCGCCCTCTTCAGGACCTTCAATGGGAACCGACCACTCCTGACGCAAAACGTCAGCCGCCGCACAGTGATCCATATGACCGTGGGTGAGCAGAATCTTCTCAACTGTCGCGCCCATCTTCTCAATAGCCGCTTTGATGCGATCGATATCGCCGCCAGGGTCAACCACGGCGGCCTTTCCCGTCGCGTTGCATTTAATGATCGAACAGTTTTGCTGATAGGGCGTGACCGGAACGATGCTGACCGACACACTCATGCTTCAGCCCCCGTCTTTTGGTTACTGGCGCTGTCTTCGTCACCTTCCATGTCGAGATCTGCGTTGGGGTCATTAAAGACAACCTCATCGAGCTGACCTTCGTGATAAGCAACTACGGTAGACACCGTTGCATCGCCCGTCACGTTCACTGCCGTACGAACCATATCGAGTAATCGGTCGACACCCAAAATAAGCGCTATC
>CAJXZI010000252.1 GCA_913063005.1 uncultured Halieaceae bacterium
TCCAAAACCGTCTTTTTTCCATCCAAATATTCGGCTTGATTTTGTGCAAAATAGCCCACTTGTACATTATGCCCCAGCTTATCATTCCCTTCTGTGTAAAGTTCTCCAACTAAAATTTTGGCCAGCGTAGATTTTCCTTGCCCATTCTGACCTACAAAAGCAACTTTCTGCCCCCTTTCATCCATTAAATCAACATGTTTTAAAACGTCTAAATCACCATACCATCTGACTCCGCGCGCCTCGACCGCTTTTCTGAGGATCTTTGCGTGCTCATCATCACCAGCAAGGCCCGATAGTGTCGTCTGAACACCCAATGCTGCCAGATTCACAGCGACATTCCCTGCCCCACCCGGCCTGTCATCAACCTCACCAACATTGACAACCGGCACAGGCGCCTCTGGGCTCATCCGAGTAGCGCTACCATGCCAAAACCTGTCGAGCATGACGTCGCCGATCACAAGCACCTTAGCGTTCTGAAAGTCTGGGATATTGGCCATGGAAAAGATCTCTACTCCTATCAGGATCCGCGTAATGAGGGTCCCTGCGGTTTGTACGCTCGCGGTCAGTTTATTCGATATTACCTGCAGCAGAGGTGCGCGTCAGAGTTCTCTCCAACGCCTCTAAGGCCTCCGAGGGCAATATCCCCGTCATGCAGGTGAATGCGCCACCACAGCTAGGACGACGCTTACACGGAGCGCAATCTAGATTGTGGTAAATCACTTCAACATTGTCCCGACCTGTCTCGGTGTAAGGGCAGGTAGAACCAAACAGGGCAACCGTCGGCACGCCCGCAGCGATACCCATATGCGTAAGGCCAGTGTCTACACCAATGACCGCTTTTGCCTTGCTCACCAAGCTCGCGCTGACACCCAGTGGATGCGTGCCTACCCAATTGGCAACGTTAAGACCCTCGAGCATGGCTGAAGCCTCACTTCGGTCGGCTGGACCGCCGAGGCACCCTACGTTGTAGCCTCGAGAAGAGAGTTTCTCGATCAGAGTACGCCAGTGCGTGGGCGTCCAATGTTTCTGTGGGCGAGTAGTGAACGGTGCAATCGCGATATAACTATCTGGGGCAGCAATAGTGGAAGCTCGCGCATGATCTTCTTCAGTCACGCCAAGCACCAAGTCAAATTGCGTGGTGTCCCAGCCGAGCTCCTGCGCTAGCCCCAAATACTCTGAGCTAATCCTTGAGGTTATCTGCTTGGGATAACGCTTTGAGAGGAATACCCCGTTGGGTTCCTTCGACTTAAAACCAATACGTTCAGGGCAGCCGGTCAGCCAAGCAAGAAAAGCACTTTTCAACAGGCCCTGAGCATCCACGACTAAATCGTAGTTTCTCGCCCGCAGCTCACGCCGAAAGCTTCGGATAGCCTTAAAGAGCGTGATGAAGCGTTTTTCCTCCCACAAAGCTCGCCATTCCTGCCTAGGCCAAAGAATGACGCGCCCAACCGCCGGCATACCGACTATCAGTGGACGAACCATGCCCTCGGCAAGCCAATCGATTTCAGTATCGGGGTATCGACGCTTACAGGCCTCTACTAACGGTGATGCAAACACGACATCGCCAATTGCACTTAACCGGATTATCAAGACACGCTTCGGAGAAGTAACTGACATACCTAATCAGTCGGTATCGATTACCGGCAGAGCCGTCGGATAAGGACAGTCCCGATCAAGAGCAATGAGCAGCGTAAAGGTAAGGAAAATCAAATTGCCACCGATGTAGCTATAAATGCCCACGGCAGTGCCGATAGGAAACACGGCGAGGATAGCGACCAAGGCGGCTACAGCAACAGGCATACGCTCATCCGACAAGTAACCCCAGAGTAGGTAGAGCAACACGCCGTAACCCAACACGCCAATGACACCGGTTTCGGCCATAATTTCCAGCAATGTGAGATGTGGATGCCAGGTTTCGGACACGCCGGTGCCCTGAAAGACATCCTGCGCCGCAGCGAAGGTACCAAAGCCCCTCATACCAACCCCGGTGAACCAGTTTTCTCGGAAGGCAATCCACGCATTTTCCCAAAGCTGTGGTTGATAAAGAATTGACTGATAGCGGGCGGGCGCATCGGCAATAGTGCTCACCTGTCCAGTGACAATCGACAAGTACGAACCCACCAAAAGACCAACAATCCCGGAAATCACGAAACCACTAATCTGTCGTTTGGCGCCGACCTCAGGGTGCCTAAGTGCGAGGGTTGCCCAAGCCGCAAGTCCAATTAACGCAAGCACTGCGGATGATTGATGGCTACTCATAACGACGGCCGCGTAGACAGGTATTGACAGGATGCCTATACCAATACCGCCTGCTCGCCGCAGGGCCTCAAGGAAAAACGGTGATAAAATCGCAATGGTAGCGCCGTAGCCGAGCTGTAACGAGCCCGTGACTACCGCACCGGACTCCCCTAGCTCAATAAGCGGGTCGCCTAAAAGACTCACCCCGGTTAACAGCTGGATGAAACCATCGATGGCCCACGCTACGAGCAATATACCCAGCCAGGACATTATCTGTTTGGCATCAGCCTCCTCTAATCTCGCACTGAGAACCACCCAGGCTGCAAGGCCATACGCCGCAAACCGAAATGCTGCAGATAATCCTCGATCGGGGTTTATCGAGAAAATCAGGCTTATAAAACCTGGGATGGCGATACACGCAAACAACATGGCAGCTTGCTTCATCCCCTCTGTCGAGAGCACAGTCTTACGATCGGTAACGAGGGTTCCAATCGCTACAACCACCATCAGCCAAATTAACTGACGCGTTGCCACGCTCACCGCGAGCGAGAAAAAGAGGAATACCCACATAAGCGGGGCTGGAATCAGGGTTTGCTGCGACATTATTGTAAATATACGGCGGCTGGGCTTCCCGTGAAGACGAACCCGAGGGTAACGAAATGCATAGCGCAACTCCAGCCAACACCGGTTAAGAAGCCAAAAATCAACAATTTAACTTGCACCGTGGTTCGTCAGCGTGTTTCATCGCCTCATGCTGTTATCACACCAGAAGAAATTTCTTTTTATTCACATTGCGAAGACCGGCGGTACCAGCGTTCGGTCGGCGCTGCAGAAGTATCGGTGGCGCGACCCCTACTACGCACCTATTTGGCTTGCTAGTAAGCTTAGCGGGATGGCCAACCATGAACTAGCCATAAAACTTCCAAGGCATTCCAAGGCCATTGCTGCCAAGGAAATGCTTCCACATGAGTTTTACGATTCGCTGTTTAAGTTCGCCTTCGTGCGCAACCCGTGGGACCTGCAGGTGAGTTCGTATCACCATATTCGCCGTGAGCGGCCGCAACTTATGAAGCCCAAAGAAAGCTTCGCGGAGTTTCTGCATCGCAAATTCGACCCTGATCGCGAGTGGCAATACCACATCGATACCTCAATAACGCCGCAATCGAATTATTTGGTAGACCTTGACGGTGAACTGATCGTCGACTTCATTGGGCATTACGAAACGCTGCAACAAGACTTTG
>CAJXZI010000253.1 GCA_913063005.1 uncultured Halieaceae bacterium
CAGTTTTGGTGACAACATTTCGCGATACCCTAACTTCTACTGAGAACCAGTTATTGGATGCTGGTGTGTTCTGTGGTCACGGCTACGAGTCTGAACACGATGAAGCCGTTGCATTGGTTCTGGCTGCTGCATCGCTGTCACCTCTTGAGACCGGAACTGAGGTTTTGGATGAGGTATACCCGGTCGAGGCAGAGGAGACCTTAACGAAGTTTTTAAACGCGCGTTGCGATACAAGACTTCCCGTCGCCTACATAACGGGTGAGGCGTGGTTGGGGCCACTTTGCTTCAAGTCGGATAGCCGTGCCCTGGTCCCGCGCTCACCGGTTGCAGAGATCGTTTTGAATCAGTTTCAGCCCTGGTATCAGGGTACTTATCCACGTGTCATTGTCGATGTGTGCTGTGGCGGGGGTAGCCTTGGGATGCTGGCAAAATGGGTATTCCCCGATGCTCAAGTTTTAATCAGCGATATCGACGGAGACGCCATTGAGTTAGCCCGAGAGAACGCGGCGGTGCATGCTGTTGATGCTGTCATCAGAGCGGACTTACTCACTTGGTGTGCCGACGGTTCTGTTGATGTGATTCTGGCCAATCCGCCGTATGTGGATGCCGAGGATATGCGAGACCTACCGCCAGAGTATTTGCACGAGCCCAGGTTAGCATTGAGTGGCGGAGATGATGGTATGGACCTGGTGCGGGTCATGCTGGTCGATGCGGCTCGAATCCTGCGTGCTGGTGGGATTTTGATTTTAGAGGTCGGCAACAGCATAGAAGCCTTGGAGGGCCTTTCGCCGCTCCTGTCACCATTATGGGTCGACTTAGAGCAGGGTGGCCATGGTGTTGCAGTTTTTATGGCCCAAGATCTGGCACAATGGGCGGCAAAAGACGCGGGAACGCGATAAGGCGTTTCGACTCATAACAGAGGTACAGCCCGCAGAGGTATAGGAAAAGATATGTCTGGCAACACCTTCGGTAAGTTATTTACCGTTACAACCTTTGGTGAGAGTCATGGACTTGGCCTAGGTTGCATTATCGACGGATGCCCACCCGGCTTAGCACTCAGTGCAGCAGATTTGCAACCCGATCTTGATCGCAGGAAGCCCGGGACATCGCGTTTCACGACACAACGTAAAGAGCCTGACGAAGTGCAAATTCTGTCGGGTGTCTTTGAGGGAATGACGACTGGAACGCCCATTGGGCTCCTAATTATGAATGCTGATCAGAAGTCCAAGGATTACAGCAAAATTAAGGACGTCTTCCGGCCTGCCCATGCTGACTACACCTACCAGCAAAAGTACGGAGTACGCGACTACCGCGGAGGAGGTCGATCCTCAGCGCGTGAGACCGCGATGCGCGTAGCCGCAGGCGCTGTGGCTAAAAAATGGCTAGCTGAGCGCTATGGTGTTCGTATTCGTGGCTGTTTAAGTGCGCTTGGCCCTTTGAATGTCGCGCAAACTGATTGGGACCTCGTTGAAACCAATCCCTTCTTTTGCGGTGACGCCGAACTTATCCCTGAGTTAGAAGCCTACATGACACAGATTCGGCGTGACGGCGACTCGATTGGTGCCAAACTCGAGATCGTTGCAGATGGACTTCCTCCCGGATGGGGAGAACCCATTTTTGATCGTCTCGATGCCGATATTGCTTCGGCCATGATGGGTATCAACGCGGTAAAAGGTGTCGAGATTGGTGACGGTTTTGGTGTTGTAAACCAGCGCGGTAGCGAGCACCGCGACGAGCTGACACCCAACGGCTTTTTAAGTAACCACGCGGGAGGGGTGCTTGGGGGTATTTCGAGCGGTCAGCCACTGACTGTCAAGATTGCGCTCAAGCCAACGTCATCGATTCAGGTGCCGGGTCAAAGTATTGATGTCAACGGAGACGTTGCAGACGTGGTGACAACAGGGCGTCATGATCCCTGTGTGGGTCTTCGTGCGGTACCGATTGCCGAGGCGATGATGGCCCTGGTACTTATGGATCACGCTCTGCGTCAGCGCGGACAAAATGCTGACGTGGTATCACCCACGCCGGCCATCTAATCTGTCTTGTGTTGAATCGTCGTTATATTAAGGCGCTCAGAACTGCAACGCTTGGGGTGCTCGCCACCGCGGCTCTGATTTGGGGCGCCGTCGATATCGTCGGTGTCTCGGTGGATGCGCTATTGGCACACTTGTGGTTGAGCGCTCAAGGCATTCTTTTTGTGGTGCTTGGCGCCGTCCCGTTTGCATTCTTGCTGCGGTTTTTACGTCGGCGCCGTTGACCTGCCGAGGTGCTTAGCTACGGGTCAGCGGGCTCAATATCGATTTCCAACGTCATCTTATTTTCTATCTGATCCAGCCGTTCTCTCAAATCAGGGACGTCCAGCGAGTCCGGTGCCCGCACCGCTAATTCAGCAATAAAAAGATCGCCACCTGACCAGGCTGCGTTCTCTACGCTGGAACTAAAATTGAGGATATTGATATCAGAGTCGCTGAGCTCATGTGTAACCTCGTAGACGATTCCCGGTCGATTAGGCCCGGTTAAGGTCAGATAGAGATTAGGCTCTAGCGTGGGTGATGACTTAACCGCGGTTAAGCCCACTGATAAGCCCTCACCGTTGTGGCTTTCGATGTCTCGCTTTAACTCCGCAAGACCCTCGGCGGAAACGTTGACTAAAACTGCACCAGCAAAAGCGCCGCCAAGTCGTGTCAGTTCGCTTTGTTGCCAGTCGCCGCCGTGAGCCGCAACCATATCGGCCAGCGTCTCGACCAAGCCTGTTCTGTCTGCGCCCGCGAATGTAATGACATATTGTTGTTGCATGCATCCCCCTCGAGGTGCTTAAAAGGTATCATCCGATCCGTTAATTACGTCATTGCACACGTTGTGCCTGACTCTTCGCGATTACTACGCAGTTTCTGCTAAAGGAGTTGACCATGAGAATATTGGCTTTGCTGTTGTTTATTGTAGCACCGAGTGTGCTTGCTGATGGGCACCATGGTGCGCACGCCCCTCTAGACTGGGACACGGCACTCGCTGGTGACCACCGAAGCGATGCTAACAAAGCGCGCGATGCTCATCGCCATCCAAAGGGAACTTTGACGTTTTTTGGCTTGAGGCCCGATATGACAGTGCTTGAAGTTTCGCCCGGTGGAGGTTGGTATACCGAGGTTTTAGCGCCGCTAGTGTCTGAGCAAGGCAAATTGATCGCCGGCCACGGCTCACCCAATGGCAGTGCGTACAATCGTCGCTCTCTGGGTCGTTATCTTCAAAAATTGGGTGAAAATAACGAAGTTTACTCTGGCGTTGACGTTCGCGTGATGCAACCGCCGACGACGCCTATCGACGTAGCCGAGGGCTCAGTGGATTTGGCGCTGGTCTTTAGGAATGTTCACTCTTGGTTGCGGGCCGGCAACGCTGATGCAGCATTAGCCGACATTTTTCGCTCAATAGATAAAGAGTGGAAATCTCTCAAAGAATGCTTCGTAAAATATCTTAAAGA
>CAJXZI010000254.1 GCA_913063005.1 uncultured Halieaceae bacterium
ATACCGAGCCAGGCCCCGCTGATCTAGAGCCCGTAATCATCGCCATTGACGACCCTATGCGGGTTTCGAGATCGATACAGCAGTAGCTAAGCGACTAGTTGGCTGCGGCGGCTCAACACGCTTAGTCACTTCTCCTGCAATAGCTTTCCTCTTGTATTCTTCCTAATGCTTGGACCAATTTCTGGACCAAATTTGGACCAATTTATTTCTGGTATCGCGTATTTAGGACTATTAAAAAGTATTTAGTGAGAGAAGCGAAAGCCCCTAAGTCACTGATTTGTATGCAGTTTGGTGTTTAACGCTACTGGATGCTACGAAGGAAATGGTCCCCGGGGCCGGACTTGAACCGGCACGCTCGCAATGAGCGGGGGATTTTAAGTCCCCTGTGTCTACCAATTTCACCACCCGGGGTGGGCGAGAGCGCGATGATATCACGTCATACGGGTGACGCACGCCTAAATGAGAGTGTTACAGTAGAGACCATTAAAAAAACCTAAAAAACACAAGGGGCAGACACCAGTGTCAGTGCAACGCGGAGAATTTGGATCTCGTTTTGGTTTCATTATGGCAGCAGCGGGATCCGCTGTTGGGCTCGGCAATATTTGGGGATTCCCAACCCAAGCAGCAAGTAACGGTGGCGCTGCGTTCGTGCTTGTCTACCTCGTACTCGCCTTCCTACTCGCCTACCCCGTACTTATGGCGGAACTTACGCTGGGTCGCCATGCACACGGTAATATGATTGCGGCACTCGCCAAGGTATCTCGCAATGGAACACAGCGAGGTATTGGGGCGCTGGTGGGTATCATCGGCATATTCACTGCAAGCCTTATTCTGAGCTTCTATGCAATCGTATCGGGATGGATGCTCGGTTTTGGTGCCGCCTACCCTCTTGCGGCGATGGGTGCCTCAGACACCTCAACGTGGCTTACTACCTTTGGCGAATCACGTAATTTATTGCTTATGCTTATCTTCATGGCGCTGACGATGGTTGTTGTCGCCGGTGGTGTTGAAAAGGGAATTGAACGATGGTCAAAACGGTTGATGCCCGCCATGATCGTTACGCTTGTGCTGCTATCGGGCTACGTGCTGACGTTGGACGGCGCGAGTGAAGGCCTCGCCGTCTACCTCATCCCCGATGTCTCCAAAATCCTTTCGACAGAATTGGTCTTCAATGCCATGGGCGCGGCCTTCTTCTCACTTTCGCTCGGCGTTGGCACCATGCTTATTTACGGCTCGTACATTTCCGATGAAGAGCACTTGCCTACACTTGGCGCGCAGGTAGCACTCGTTGATGTCGGTATTGCGGTACTCGCTGGTTTTCTGATTCTTCCTGCCATGTATGTTGCTGCAGAGCGCGGTGTAATGATCTTCAACGAAACAGGTGACTTGCTGTCCGAGGACACACTGATCTTCACTGTATTACCCGCACTATTTGAGGCAATGAATGAGTCTGGAACCCTTCTCGCACTCGCTTTTTTCGGCCTGATGAGTATTGCGGCGCTCACCTCCTCCATCTCCATGCTCGAGGTGCCAGTTGCATTTCTCGTGGAGCGCTTCAACTGGGGGCGCACGCAGGCGGCTATCGTTGCAACGCTCATCATTACGCTGATGAGTTCCACTATTGTTTTAAACTTCGAAACATTGTTTGGGCTGGTCATTACAGCGAGTACGCGTTTCTCACAGCCATTACTTGGCTTCGCACTATGCATTTACGCGGGCTGGATATGGAACCGGGATAGTTTATTAAAAGAACTGGCGCAGAATGAGTCTTCTCTAGAGCCAACCTTCTTTATGAGGTGGTGGCCGCTCTATGCGCGGTTTGTATGTCCAGCAATCATTGCCCTGATTCTTGTAAGGTCGTTTTAGCTTTTAAGGCTTTAATTTCTTAGATCAGCGCTTAGGCGTGAGTTAAAGCAAAGCGTGTCGTTGCAGCCAACCTCTAAAGGCGAGCGAATAACTTGCGTTTCGCCAAATAGTCGCGCAGTAATCGCGCAGTAGAGGGAGCGCTGAGCCGCAAATGACGCCAGCGAATATCTCAGTGCCGCAACGGATCAAAAATAAAAAAAAGCCCCCATCGTCGCCGGTGGGGGCAGTCACAGCTAACTACGGTCTGGACCGATTTTTTCGCTACTGCTCGCGACCCCCTCAGTGAGGGCTACGCATAATTTTAGTTAACTCCTCGCCCCTACCCTCAAGCGCTGCTTGAAGCGCTTTTTCCATGAGGTAGCGTGCTTGTGCTGTGTAAGCATAGATGCACGAGTGAACTGCGGCTTCGTGCCAATTCTCGACGCTGCAGGCTGTCGAGTAGTTCTCGAACTCACTTAGCGTCTTGATGAGATCTGAGATGTGTTTAGGGCACTCGCAATCAAGCAGGCTCTTGAGCTTCGCCGCAGCGTTCAGCGTACTGTCGTCATACATCCTAGGCTTTGCTTGGATGAGTTCGCCTAAATTGATTTCACCTTGTTTCGATTCATGGTCAATCGCTACTCGGCCCAACTCAAATGCTAAGCGTGCTGACTCTGGTGGGTATTCCAGCGCTGTCATGCCACGCCGCTCGATCTCCTCGATCCACCGCTGATTGCATAATTGGTAAAGAACAAGCGTACGCTTGGCACCTAAACGGGTCGCGAGCGTGTCCATCGCATTGATATTGGTCATAGAAACAGACGGACAATGCACCACGAGCATGTCTGCTTGCTCATCAGCATCTAGCGTATCCACCGCGTTTGCCAGCGGCATGCGCGACAGGAACGCACTGATACCCGATAAGCACCCTTGGTGTCCGTCCAACCATTGGCAGAGCTCCGCTCCGACAAAAACGACTTTGGACTTTGCCGCGGGAATAGCCTTGGACATGCGGCTACCACGATTGCTCACAAGCAGCTCAAGTGTCTTTCGGTCGGAAGAAGCAATCTCACCAATGCGCACGCCGTCCTGCACGAGGGCGGTGATCAGTTGTAAATGTTCAAGATCGGATTGTGTGAACAGTCGCCTACCTGATGCCGACTTGTAACTAGCGCCCAGGCCGTATCGTCGTTCCCATACTCTAAGCGTGTCCGGTTTTAGGCCGGTCAATCTGGCAACGGTACCAATTCCGTACAGCGGGCGTGGTTCCAAGATATTGGGTGTCGTCGCTGGTGCGTTCATGTTTTCCCCGCATTTTTGTTCAGTAAGTGTCGTGATTTACGGTGCAGATTGGGGTTCAGATCAGCATGTTTTTAAGTTGTCTAAGTCTTGTTCAAGTCCCAGCTGGACAATGTCCAAGTTTCGCTGGGCAGAGCGAAGGTAGCCCCGTATAGATAACATATCTACTGGGGCACACGTCATGATCGACAACACAGACGAGAAAGACATCGAGTTAATGTTTGCGGAGGCACGTCGCTACGACCTCCTTACTGCGGAGCAGGAGCAAGAGATAGATGCGGCAAAATGGCAGGCAGTGCGAGAGCTGTACG
>CAJXZI010000255.1 GCA_913063005.1 uncultured Halieaceae bacterium
CCGAGGCCAATGTTCGGTTCCGGGAATGAGCGGCGCCAAGGCAGATAGCATCTGGCAACCATTGCAAACGCCCAACGCGAAGCTATCGTCGCGCTCAAAGAACGCTTGGAATTGGTCACTCATCGACGGGTCGAATAAGACGCCTTTTGCCCAGCCCTCTCCGGCGCCAAGAACGTCGCCATAAGAGAAACCTCCGCAAGCTGCCAGCCCCTTGAACTCAGTGAGCTGTCTTCGGCCAGACTTGAGATCCGACATGTGCACATCGATGGCCTCAAAGCCAGCACGGTCAAACGCAGCCGCCATTTCCGCTTGGCCATTGACTCCCTGCTCGCGCAAGATAGCGACCTTGGGGCGAACGCCTGTCGCAATCATCGGTGCCGCAACATCGTCGGCTGCGTCGAAGCTTAGCGACGCGCTCAAGCCCGGGTTTTCAGCAAGAATATCCGCGTACTCTTGATCGGCACAGTCCGCATTGTCTCTATCACGCTGAATGGCATAGCTGTTCTGTGCCCACAACTGTTGCAGGGCACCACGTCGACTATCGATCAATTCGAACGAAGCTGTGTTCACAACAATGCGCTCGTCGAGGCGCGGCTTTGCCACAATCGAAGTCAGTCCGTCCAGCTGATGTTGCGCCAAAACAGCATTGACCCGATCCAGATCGGAGTCTGCCACCTGAATAACAACGCCGATCTCCTCACTGAAAAGACGCGCTGGTGCACTGTCGATATCGGAATCAATTTGTACGTTTAGGCCACAACGCGCCGCGAACGCCATCTCCAATAAAGTGACGAGCAGACCACCATCGGAACGGTCGTGGTAAGCCTTAATAAGGGTCTCAGATTTCAGCGCATTGATCGCTGAAAACAAACGACTTACGTCCTCTGGAGCCACGTCAGGCACGGTGCTTCCTAGCTGACCATAGGTCTGCGCAAGTACGGAACCACCCAGTCGATTTTGATCGTGACCCAAATCAATCAGCAGTAAACTGCTGGCTTCATCTCGAACCAACTCTGGCGTCAGCGTCTCACGCGCATCGCCAACAGGCGCAAAGGCAGAAACAATCAGTGACACCGGTGCGGTAACAGCCTTGGCTTCACCTCCGTCATCCCACTGCGTTCGCATGGACATCGAGTCTTTACCCACAGGGATTGTCATGCCCAAAGCGGGGCAGAACTCTAGACCGACGGCCTGCACAGTATCATAGAGAACCGCATCATCACCTGCGTATCCCGCAGCACACATCCAGTTAGCTGAAAGCTTGATATCTGTCAGCGATTGAACGGGGGCCGCTAAAATATTTGTCACTGCCTCAGCGACAGCCAATCGACCTGACGCTGGACCATCGAGCGTTGCCACAGGCGTTCGCTCACCCATGCTCATCGCCTCACCGAGATGGGTATCCAGTGCCGCTGTCGTAACGGCGACATCAGCGACCGGCACCTGCCAGGGGCCGACCATCTGATCACGTGCAACTGTGCCCGTGACAGAACGATCACCGATCGTGATCAAAAAACTTTTACTCCCCACCGCCGGGAAGGTGAGGACGCGCTCAAGCGCCTCAGCAATCGCCACGTTACCGTCGAAGTCATCAACCGGTGGCGCAACTCGCTGCGTCTCTCGATGCATCTTAGGCGGCTTGCCAAAAAGCAAAGAAAGCGGCAGATCAACGGGGTTATTCTCAAAAAGCGTATCGCCCAATCGCAGATGCTGCTCATCCGTTGCTTCGCCAACTACCGCAAACGGGCAACGCTCACGCGCACAAATATCAGTGAAAGTAGCAAGCTGATCAGGGTTGATTGCCATCACGTAACGCTCTTGAGACTCGTTGCACCAAATCTCGAGAGGACTCATACCCTTCTCGTCGCTTGGAACGTTGCGCAGCTCAAAATCACCGCCGCAACCTCCGTCTTTCACCAGCTCAGGGAAGGCATTACTTAGCCCCCCGGCGCCAACATCATGGATGAATGCGATAGGGTTATTTACGCCTCGCTCCCAGCAGCGGTCGATAACTTCCTGACAACGTCGCTGAATCTCGGGGTTCTGTCGTTGTACGGAGGCAAAATCCAAATCTTCGGTACTGGATCCACTTGCCATGGAAGAAGCGGCGCCACCACCGAGACCAATCAGCATCGCTGGGCCACCCAGAACAACCAGCTTTGCGCCAGCAGAGAACGGCGGCTTGTCGACATGTTCCTCTTTGATGTTACCGAAACCACCGGCGATCATGATGGGCTTGTGATAGCCGCGCACACCGTCGCTTGTCGCAACCTCAAAGGTTCTGAAGTAGCCGCCTAAATTGGGTCGACCAAACTCATTGTTAAACGCGGCAGCACCCAGTGGACCCTCGGTCATTATTTGCTGAGGCGTCACAATTCGACTGGGCTTGCCGTATCCGATTTCCCAGGGACGCTCGTAGCCAGGCAAATTTAGATGGGACACCGTAAAGCCACACAAACCTGCTTTGGGACGAGAGCCTCGCCCAACAGCCCCCTCATCACGGATTTCGCCGCCAGACCCCGTGCCCGCTCCCGCAAACGGCGCAATAGCCGTTGGGTGATTGTGTGTTTCGACCTTCATTAGGAGTGCAATAGGCTCTTGATGGTAGGTCCACGACTGCGAGTCAGGTTCAGGGTAAAAACGACCAGCGCTGTGCCCCTCAACAACAGCAGCATTATCAGCATAGGCTGAGAGCACTTGCTCTCCACCCTGCTTATAGGTGTTCTTAATCATGCCGAACAATGACCAGTCCTGATCAACACCATCGATTGTCCACGAGGCGTTGAAAATTTTGTGTCTGCAGTGCTCCGAGTTTGCCTGCGCAAACATCATCAACTCGGTATCCGAAGGATCCCGCCCTAAGGCCGTGAACGCCTCGGCAAGGTAGTCGATCTCGTCCTCTGCCAAAGCCAGTCCAAGATTGCCGTTGGCATCAGCCAGTGCATCTCTACCTGCCGCCATCACGGGCACCGAGGTCAATGGTCGCGGCGAAATATCGCTAAACAACCTCGAAAGATCGTCGTAGGAAGTCATCACTGTCTCGACCATGCGATCGTGCAGAAGCGAGTGCAACGCTCCTGGATTGCCGTATTGCGCTGAGCCCTCAATGACGTAAACAGCAGCTCGTTCTATGCGCTTAACGGTGGCGAAATCGCAGTTATTGGCGATGTTTGTCGCCTTACTTGACCAAGGCGAGATAGTGCCAATGCGGGGGGCTACAACAACAACGTCAGTCTGAGTCAATTCGTCGCCACGCGGTGCTGGACTGGTGCCGGGTTGCAGCAACGCACCGAGCTTTTCATCGTCAACGTCTCCCGTTGACTCAACCGCGTAAACATAAAACGCCCTGACGAGCTTTAGTTGCGAATCGAGCTGGGCTATTTCGTTTGAAAGACGTTTAAAACGGGGAGCTGACAGTGCGTCTGACCCGGGCAAGAGAAGCATGGG
>CAJXZI010000256.1 GCA_913063005.1 uncultured Halieaceae bacterium
CGCCCAAGAGGAGGGCAACCATGGGTAAACCCCAAACCGCATCGGCAAAGGCGACCGACCAGGATTCTAAATTCTCAAACATCGCTTTTTCTCACTGCAGCACATGTGGACTGCCTGGATCGTCTTTCTCAAACCAGAGACGTCCGGATTTCTGAATGCGCCAGGGCTATAGGTTGACTGGATACTATACACAGTAGATGGCAGTGACGCCTAAGAGGTCAACATTAACGACGTTAGCATCAAAGTAGCATTGCGAAAGTTGGTAGAACAACATCTTGGGGAATGAAATAGCGACAACGGAGAGTAAACTCACCTAGCCCAGGGATTGGGAAGTTGAGTTACTGTAATTAGCAATCAGATATGACCGAAATAATTTTCTACACCGTCGCAATGATAGGCGCACTCGCTCTTATTTTTGGTACTCAGCGTTCTGCGGTGTCATTATCAAGTTAAGAGCGCGTAGTCACAAAAATCTCCTCTATGAAAAAGGGGGCGGCTTCAGACAAAACTCGACTCAAAACAAAGAACAAAAATAGGAGAATCTCCATGACAGCAGCCTCATTTAACGGAAAGACTGCCCTTATTTCAGGGGGCGCCTCGGGCATTGGCCTTGCAACCGCAAAGCGCCTAATTGCGGGCGGAGCGACCGTTTGGATAACCGATATTCAGGACGAGTTGGGAGAGCAAGTCGCTGAGGAGATTGGTGCTACCTACGTTCATCTCGATGTGGTGAACGAGGACGAGTGGATTTCAGTTGTTGAACTTATCGCAAGTCAGGGACAGGGTCTTCACTACGTTATGAATAACGCAGGCATTGCGGCGAATGGCAATCTTGAGACCGAGACAGTCGACGGGTTCATGAAAACCATCAACATCAATCTCCTCGGTGTATTTTTAGGCTGCAAAGTTTGTGCCCCACTTATGCAAGTATCGGGCGGCGGCGCCATCGTTAATGTTTCGTCTATTTACGGGATGGTCTCATCTCCCAAGGTGCTCGCTTACTCAGCATCGAAAGGCGGCGTTAGAGCAATGACTAAGTCGATGGCGCTCGATCTCGCCGAGCGTGAGACCGGTATTCGGGTGAACTCTATCCATCCTGGATTTGCCGCCACGCCGCTCGTTGAAAACGCCATCGCAGAGCTCGAACCCGAGGAAGGTGAGCAATTTTCAGCAGCAATCGCGGAGCGCGCCAAATTAGGGCTTGCTGACCCTGACCAAATAGCTGCAGCCGCTGTTTTCTTATTTTCTGACGACAGCTCTTTCATGACAGGGTCGGAATTGGTGGTCGATGGTGGCTATACCGCAGGCTAGGGGCCACAGCGCAAGCTGGTAACTACACCACTGGATAACAGCATCGGAATACGAGGACAGCAGTTGCAATCGGTAGGACAGCAATTGTAGTCGATAGGAAAGAAGCGCCCATGATCAGAATGACCTTCCCCAAAATTGTTCCTCAAGCTTGCGTAGGAAAGCTCGCCTTCCGCCTGTCGCTGCTTTTTCTCGGGTTTGCCGCCACGGTAGTCGCCAAAGACACTCCGGTTGACTACCCGCAAACACCGCTCTTCGGCGACACTCACCTCCACTCCTCCTGGTCGACTGACGCAGGTATGGCCGGCGCCAGCTTGGGACCCGAGATCGCTTATCGCGCCTCCCGCGGAGACCGCGTCACCAGTCATACAGGCCTCAGCTTCCAGCTGGACCGTCCACTGGACTTCGTAGTGCTGGCTGATCATGCCGAGAACTTAGGGCTAGCGGATTTCTTGCGGCGTTCAGATCCCTTAGTACTCAACAACGCGACAGGTAAACGTTGGCACGATTGGTTAAAGGCGGGCAATGGCACGCTCGCCTTTCAGGAATGGCTCATGAACGACAACGAAGACATGATCAAAGAGCCCGCCATGGCGTTGGATGCGTGGACAAAATCCACATCTTTGGCAGATGAGTTCTATGACCCGGGCACTTTTACTACCTTGCATGGCTTCGAATGGACCTCACACCCAGGTGGAAACAATATCCACCGGGTGGTTGTCTTCCGCGACGACAAAGACCGCACTCAGCAAATTGTGCCGTTCTCGCAATTTGACTCCACCGACCCTGAGGACTTATGGCAATTCCTTGCCGACTACGAAAAGGATACCGGCGGACGCGTGTTGGCTATCCCGCATAACAGCAATCTTTCCAATGGGCTAATGTTCGCTGCGCGTCGCATGGGTGATAAAGGGCCAATGACACAGGCCTATGCTGAGCAACGCTCACGCTACGAACCGTTAGTTGAGATTACCCAGATAAAAGGTACCAGCGAAGCACATCCCCTCCTCTCGCCCGATGATCAATTTGCCGATTACGAGTTACTGGATATTGCCAACATCAGTGGCAAAGCAGCGAAAGAGGAGTGGATGCTTTCAGGCGAGTATGTGCGCTCTGCGATGAAAAATGGCCTGCAGATTGAACAAACCCTCGGCACCAACCCGTTTCAATTTGGTGTCATTGGCAGTACCGACGCGCATACATCGCTACCGTCGCCGCGCGAGGACAACTTTTTCGGAAAAGCTCATATCGCAGAGCCTGGTAAGGATCGAGTCAACGGGGTGCTCATTCAAGGCGCCATTCCCGAGCTTTCTATGCACATCCGCGATCTTGGCGCCTCGGGCCTGGCTGCTGTATGGGCAAACGAGAACACCCGTGAATCTGTTTGGGATGCCATGGCGCGTCGAGAGGTCTATGCAACGACCGGCAGTCGAATGACTGTGCGCTTGTTTGCGGGATGGTCGTTTTCAGAAGCCGACTTAAATAGCCCTGACCGTGCAGCAATTGGCTACCAAAAAGGCGTTCCTATGGGGGGTGTACTAAGTGCCTCCGCCACCAAGCAACCACTTACCATCATGGTCAGTGCGGCGAGCGACCCTCTCGGCGCCAACTTGGATCGCATTCAGATCGTCAAAGGTTGGGTCGACAAAACAGGCGCCACCCACGAGCGCATCTTTGATGTTGCTCTGAGTGACGACAGGACAATATCAGAGGCAGGTATCGCAAATGAAGCGGTAGGCAGTACCGTGGACTTAACAACAGCGACCTACGAGAACACGATTGGTGATGCCATGCTCAGTGCGCTCTGGACTGACCCTGACTTTGACCCCGCGCAAGCTGCTTTCTATTACGCCCGCGTTATTGAAATACCGACTCCACGATGGAACGCCTATGATCGTGTTCGCTACGGTGCGACATCAGACGTTCCCATCACGGAAGTTGTTCAAGACCGGGCCTACACCAGTGCAGTGTGGTATCAGCCATCTCCCTAATGGCCTTACCGTTTGAGCCACCGCAGCTATGTCTGTGTATGGTCGGCTCGGATCCCGACTTCTAAAAAAGATCTTCAATCACATTGCGAAATCGGTAGTATGCGCGCTGGGTTTATTGGAGGCGCCAATGCGCAGAATAATTCTTTCA
>CAJXZI010000257.1 GCA_913063005.1 uncultured Halieaceae bacterium
AACCGGATTCTTTTCGCCGCCGGTCGCTGGCTTCGAGAATCTCTCGCTTGCGCGCATCATCGGCAGTAAACCAATCGACGATTTCATTACCCGTGCGAAAGCACCCCTCACAGACATCGTTCTGATCAAGTGCACAGATGGAAATACAAGGTGATTGCGGTGCATCAGACATGTGGGTCGCCCGCCTCCTGGGCAGCGTAAAAGGCAGCAGTAAATTCATCGAGGGTTCCCGCCTCGATGGCGTCCCGAATGCCTTGCATGTGGGTTTGGTAGTACGACAGATTGTGGATGGTGCACAACTGCGACCCCAAAATCTCGTTGCAACGATCGAGATGGTGCAAATAAGCGCGACTAAAGTTCGAACAGGTGTAGCAGTGACAGTTATCGTCCAGCGGCCGCGTGCTCGTCTTGTGCCGCGCGTTGCGTAACTTGATCACACCATGACTCGTAAATAGATGTCCGTTGCGGGCATTTCGTGTCGGCATCACACAATCAAACATATCCACCCCGCGACGTACCGCCTCGAGCAGATCGGCGGGCGTACCCACCCCCATCAAATATCGCGGCTTGTCGTCCGGCAACTGATCCGCAACATCGTCTAGCACCTGAATCATCTCGTCCTTGGGTTCGCCGACAGACAGCCCCCCTAAGGCGTAGCCATCGAAGCCAATATCGACCAGCCCTTCAAGCGACTCCTCGCGCAGGTGCTTGTACATGCCTCCCTGCACGATGCCAAACAGCGCCGAAGTGTTGTCGCCATGGGCATCTTTGCTGCGTTGAGCCCAGCGAAGAGAAAGCTCCATCGAGCGACGAGCCTCATCCTCAGTCGCAGGGTAAGGCGTGCACTCGTCAAAGATCATGACAATGTCGCTGCCCAAATCACGCTGGATCTGCATTGAAATCTCAGGGTTAAGGAAAACCTTGTCGCCGTTTACGGGCGATTTAAACGTTACGCCTTCCTCTTCGATCTTACGAACATCCCCTAAACTAAAAACCTGAAAGCCACCCGAATCCGTCAGTATGGGCCCTTCCCATCCCATAAAGTCGTGGAGATCACCGTGCATAGAAATTATTTCTGTGCCGGGTCGCAGCCATAGGTGAAAGGTGTTACCGAGCAAAATGTGCGCACCCGTCGCGCGAACATCCTCAGGTGTCATGCCCTTGACCGTTCCGTAGGTACCCACAGGCATGAACGCAGGTGTCTGCACCTCCCCACGCTCGAAGACCATCGTCCCTCGTCGCGCGAGACCGTCTTTAATAGCAACCGAAAACTTCACTCTCGACCCTCAGGGTTTATGGGTGACGAACATGGCATCACCGTAACTAAAAAAGCGGTACTCCTTACGCACGGCTTGTGCATACGCAGTCATGGTCTCTTCATACCCAGCGAACGCTGACACAAGCATAATTAGCGTGCTCTCAGGTAGATGAAAATTGGTCACCATCGCATCCACAACTCGGAACGTGCAACCAGGGTAGAGAAAGATATCACTGTCTCCCTCAAAGACCTCTGGACAACGATCTGAATCAAGTCCAGCAGCTGCCGCACTTTCGAGCGACCTTACCGAGGTCGTACCCACGGCGACAACACGGCCGCCGCGCTCACGACAGGCACGAATGGCTTCGATACAGCTCTGATCAACCTCGATCCATTCGCTGTGCATTTTGTGGTTTGTAATATCGTCGACGCGAACGGGCTGAAAGGTACCTGCGCCCACGTGCAAGGTTACAAACGCAGTCTGCACACCCTTTACTCTGAGACGAGATAACAAAGCCTCGTCAAAATGGAGCCCCGCAGTCGGCGCAGCAACGGCACCCTCGCGCTCTGCATAAACCGTTTGGTAGCGCTCGCGATCTTCAGCTGTGTCAGCGCGTTCGATGTAGGGCGGCAGCGGCATGTGACCATACAAGCGCATCATTTGTGAAACCGTGCCGGTCTCTGCCTCTAACTCGAACAAAGCCCCCTCTCGGCCCCGGACACGTAAAGTGAAATCCGAAATATCTGAGTCTTGATCCGCCGTGATAAAAACCAGTGAGCCCTCTTTCGGACTTTTACTGGCTCTGACATGCGCGAGAACAGAGCCATCACCGCGCAAGCGTTCAATGAGAATCTCAACGCGTCCACCGGTTTGTTTTTGCCCATAAAGCCGTGCCGGGATCACCCGTGTGTTATTAAAAACGAGTAGGTCGTTAGGCGTTAAGAGGGATTCAATATCCAAGAACTGCCGATGATCAATATTGCCCGTCGCCCCATCGAGCACAAGAAGGCGCGAACTCGTGCGCTCCTCAAGCGGCGACTGAGCGATTAAATGCTCAGGAAGATCAAAATAAAAATCAGCGGTCTTCATGGTTCTCGGTAGTCGGTGACGCACTCATAAAAAAGCCGGCATATGCCGGCTTTGAAATCTGAGAACGGCGGCGATTAGTCGTCGCTTGATTCTTCATCTGCTGGCGCTTCCTCAGCAGCAGGTTCCTCCGCAGGAGCCTCCTCGGCCGCTTCCTCTTCAGAGGGTTCCTCCGCTGGTGCTTCCTCTTCTGCAGCAGGCTCTTCTGCGGGAGCCTCTTCTTCAGCAGCTTCCTCAGCGGGTGCGTCCTCTTCAGCAGCTTCTTCCGATGCCGCTTCCTCAGCAACCGCCTCTTCTTCAGTCTCTACAACCTCGGGTTCAGGCGCGGGTGGCGCTGTGACAGTGACCAGCTCCTCTGCGATAAGAATATTCACCTTCTCTTCGCCGTTTACTGGCTTCCCAGCAGCGTTTTGAACTGCGTAACGGTTGTCACCACGCAAGAAAATTTTGTAGTCAGCGGTCTTACGGACAAGCTTCATCGCCATGTCTTTTCTCCCTTAAGATACTCAGCAACAGCACAAAGCGATGGGCTCTGCGCCAAATTGCGGCGTAGTATACGCGTATCTCAGAATTATAGCGATGCTTAGATTGCTGATTCAGCCCGACCTGATATACTCCGCCGCCTGCGATGTTCAGCAAATGCCAGAGTGGTGAAATTGGTAGACACAGGGGATTCAAAATCCCCCGCCCTTAAAAGCGTGCCGGTTCGAGTCCGGCCTCTGGTACCACATATTGGACTTCCAAATTCAGAACCTCTTGAGAGGCCTCTGAAATCTCTAAAGATTCGGCTCTCCCCACTTATCGGGGAAATCACCGTTCCTCATTAGACCCGGTTGATGATGTCATCCCAGACACAATGGTTCATGACTCTTATTCGATAGTTCTCGAATTTCTTAAATCCAAAGGCTCTCCGACTCATCATTTCTATCTTGGTATGGAACCCCGGCTCTCCCCACTAAACGGGGTAATCACCGCTACTCATGAGACCCGGTTGATGATGCTATCCCATCAACGTTGGTCACGAGGCTATCAAGCTCTCCCCCCTTTACGGATGGATTTCCATCGGTGATTAAGGGCTTGATGAGGAATATTAGATTCTTC
>CAJXZI010000258.1 GCA_913063005.1 uncultured Halieaceae bacterium
CGTGCTGGTCGACCGCCAGCGTGCCTGGGTGGCAGCACGTGGCGGCGGGGTAGTGGAGGGGCGAGATATCGCGACCGTGGTGTTCCCCGATGCGGCCCTCAAATTGTTCGTGACCGCGTCACCGCGGGTGTCCAGAATAAAATTAACCTGATGGCTGATAAGTTGGGTAATCAGGTATCTGGTGTACGCGTGGAGTTTGACACTGAGAGCAGTTCCTTAATCTTCACTGGATCGACGGCCACCGACGATTCCTTCCTGCAGGTGGCAGGATCAGCTGACTTTGGTTTGGAGGATGTTGAACCAGCGTTCGGTACGAACTCCTCTTATATTCAGCTTTCGCCAGACACCCAAGGCACCACCCCTTTGTATGTTTTCCAGGATCGAAATGGCGAGTGGTTAGAAACAACGGACAAGGGTACGTTCGACGAGAATGATATTCCTAACTGGAGCCCTATATTCCTCGATCGCGGTGAGCTGACGTTTGATACTAGTGGAACGCTTGTTTCTCCAACCGGCGCATCCATCCTCAAGTCTGCGACGATTATTGGTAATGACATCAACGTCGATTATCAAGGCAGTACGCAGTTCAACAGTCCATTTGCGGTCCTGAATCAGTCACAGAACGGAGCGCCAGAAGGTGACTTGGTGGGTGTAAATATTGGCGAAGACGTCCTCGTGGTGGCGAGTTATTCAAACGGCTCGCAGAAGTCGCTTGGAAAAATCATCTTGGCAAACTTTGCGACACCAAAAGGTCTTCGCCAGGTGGGTAATAGTGGCTTTACGGCAACCTCACAATCGGGTGATGCCAAGTTAGGTGAGCCAGGCGCGGCAGGTTTTGGAACTATCAGGGCAGGTGCAACAGAGCGTTCAAACGTTGATCTGACTGCCGAACTAGTGGCGTTGATCACTGCTCAACGAAACTTCCAGGCCAATGCGAAAGCGATTGAGACAAGCTCGACCCTGACTCAAACAATCATCCAGATGCGTGGTTAATAGAAGGCTCATAGACTCATGGATCGCTTAATTTTTACAGCAATGTCAGCTCTCAAGCAGCTCGATAGTATGAAGTTGAAAAACTCGAATGCGCTAGCCAATGCTTCGACAGTGGGATTCAAAGAGACTTATACCTTCGCAACTCAAACCGCGCAGGTTGCTGGTGCAGGCTTTGACTCTCGCTTCGTTCCTATGAATCGATCAAATGACGAGCTCGTCATTAACTCTGGTCCTTTAATTACGACGGGTAACAAGCTCGATATCTATCTCAAAGGTAAAACCGTGTTGGGTGTGCAGACCTCTGATGAAAAAACGGCCTTTACTCGAAGAGGTGATCTTACGGTGGATGCCGCTGGTTTTTTAACGACTGTTAATGGCTATACCGTTTTGGGAGAGGGCGGTGGGCCCATAGCTGTACCGAGTGGTCTTGAGCTCTCCATCGCAGATGATGGCACAATTTTGGCGACCGACCCCTCGTTGCCTGAAGCTCCACCCGCGGTTGTTGGCAACTTGCTGCTACGTGAGTCAGAGGGTACCCGTCTGGTTAGAAGAGTCGATGGCCTTTTTGAGGTTATGGGCTCGGGTGGACAGGGGGGTGACTTCGAATCAGGACCTATTCCGCCGTCCGTTCAAGCTGGCGCAATAGAAGGCTCATCAATAAATGTTGATGAAAAGCTAGTGAATTTTATGGATATGTCCCGCTCGTTTGAGATGCGCATCAAGATAATTTCGGAAATGAAGGAACTTGATGATTCTGGGGCCACAATGATGCGATACGCATAATTTAGGAGATACGAAATGGATGCTTCAGTATGGGTCGCTAAAACAGGCTTGACAGCGCAGCAGCGCAGAATGACTGTGATAGCAAACAACCTTGCCAACGTAAACACCGTAGCGTTCAAAAAAGACCGTGCGGTATTCGAAGATCTACTTTATCAAAACTTGCGACAGCCAGGCGCCTCTGCGGACGCTCAAACGATAGCGCCAACAGGCCTCATGATGGGCACCGGTTCCAGAATCGTTGCGACCGAAAAAATGCACAAGCAGGGAAATATGATTGCCACTGAAAACGCCCTAGATGTCGCGATTCAGGGGCGTGGAATGTTTCAGGTCTTGCAAGCAGACGGAACCTTCGCGTACACGCGCGATGGAGGGTTCAAGCTAAATGATCAAGGCCAGCTCGTCACCGCGTCGGGCCAGCAATTAGTTCCCGCAATCAATATTCCCAATACTGCCGCGTCAGTGACTATCGGTCGTGACGGGACGGTGAGTGTTGAGTTAGCAAACGGAGGCGGCAGCACGCAGATTGGTACTATTCAAATTTCTCGTTTTATTAACGATGCGGGCCTTCAGCCCATTGGTCGCAATCTCTACAGGGAAACGACGGCTAGTGGACCCGTGGAAGTCGGGACGCCTGGTTTGGCAGGTTTTGGGGAGTTGGCCCAAGGATCTTTGGAGGCCTCGAACGTGAATGTTGTTGAGGAGATGGTCAATATGATCGAGACGCAGCGCGCGTACGAGGTCAATTCGAAGGCTATCTCTGCAGCCGATGGCATGTTGCGATTCCTGAATCAGAATCTATAGGTCTTAGTATGAAAGCCTTTTTCATCACCACGCTCCTTTGCTTTTTGGCGGGATGTGCTAGCAAGCCGCCTCTTGAAGTGCATAACGACTTTGCGCCCGTCCGGCCGCTGCCTCAAGGAGATCAACCATTACCAACGGGCTCTATTATGAGTAACCCGCAGCGTATGACTTTTTTTCAGGGTCAGAGGCGCTGGCAGGTGGGTGACATCGTAACCCTAATTCTTTCGGAGGCGACTCAGGCCTCGAGAAACGCTTCGGTGATTGCAGAACGAAAGTCTACAAATGACGCGATGACGGATGACCTACAAGATGCCATCGGTCGGAGCCGT
Organism: uncultured Halieaceae bacterium; assembly: GCA_913063005.1. Lineage (GTDB taxonomy): Bacteria > Pseudomonadota > Gammaproteobacteria > Pseudomonadales > Halieaceae > Luminiphilus. The sequence goes on from CAJXZI010000258.1 coordinate 2,907, forward strand.
GGGTACTTCGGTGAGTACGTAAACAGAATAGTTCCAAAAATAAGTCTAAAGACGGCTTCCATAGAAACAGAAGGTGGAGGTACAGCAGCTCAAGCCAATGCCTTGTCTGGTGTGGTTACCACCATGGTTGTGGAAGTCATGCCAAATGGGAATCTAGTTGTGGAAGGAAGGAAGCAGTTGTCCCTGACCGAGGGAGCAGAATTCATACAGGTTCGTGGTGTCCTGCGCGCTCGCGACATCCAGCCAGACAACACAGTTTCATCGATGAGGATGGCCCAGGCACAGATATCCTATCGCGGGACAGGCAATCTTGCTGACTCGGCTCAGCCTGGCTGGCTTAGCCAATTCCTATTTAAGTATTGGCCCTTATGAACATGAGGAAATGGATCATGTCTAATTTGTTGAAATGGATCATTGCTGCTTTTTGCTGTGTCGCGACCCACGCCGCGGTTGCTGATCGGGTGAAAGATTTGACCAGTGTGGGTGGTGTTAGATCCAATCAATTGGTTGGCTATGGTCTAGTGACTGGCCTTGCGG
>CAJXZI010000259.1 GCA_913063005.1 uncultured Halieaceae bacterium
CCTCTTCGGCTCTCCGGTGGCTATCCAATAGGTTTCTGGGGGTTACAAACGCGATTAAGGCGCAATCGCGTCTTGGTCTTCGCCCTCTTTTACCGGGATAGCGACGTCTTCCTTCGTTACACCCAAGGCGAGTAATGAAGTCGATGCCACGTAAATAGACGAATAGGTACCGACTGTGACGCCTACCAACAACGCTATCGCAAAGCCGAAGATCATATCGCCACCCAACAGTGCAAGCGAGGTGAGCACGAGCAAGGTCGTCAATGAGGTGACCAAGGTACGTCCGAGCGTTTCATTGAGCGACACATCGATCACGCCCATGGGATCCATCTTTCGAATCTTGCGCAGATTCTCTCTAATTCGGTCTGACACCACGATGGTGTCGTTCAGCGAATAGCCGATGACTGCAAGGATTGCAGCGAGTACCGATAGATCGAACTCCAACCGAGTAATCGAAAAGAAACCTAAAATAATCAGTACGTCGTGCGCTAAGGCAATTACAGCCCCCATGGCAAACTTAATTTGAAAGCGAAAACCGACGTATATGAGAACCAGCCCCAGCGCCAGCAACATCGCAAGGCCGCCCTGCTCTCTCAGCTCATCACCCACCTGTGGACCGACAAACTCCATCCGCTGCAATGTGATGTCCTGAGAGGTTGCCTGTCGAAGAACATCGACCATGCGTGCGCCTTCGGCGTCGGAGTAATTGATAGGCAGGCGGACCAAAACGTCGCGATCCGTGCCAAAGCTGACAACCATGGCACCGTCGAAACCACTGCTTGCTAACTCCGCCCTAATGTCCCCCAAATCAGCGCTCTGCTCGTAATTGAGTTCTATGAGCGTTCCGCCCGTAAAATCCAGCCCCCAGTTAAGCTGCTGTGTCGCCAAAGAAACAGCGGTAGCGAGCAATAAGATCCCGGAGATCGCTGCCGCCACGAAGCGGCCGCGCATAAAGGCAATAGATGTCATGCGGAAGCTCCCTCAGCGTTCGAATTCTTCTTCATCGTGACGCGACCTATGCTCAACGACTGAACGCGTCTCCCGCCGTAAACTAAGTTGACCAGCGCACGGGTACCCATGATGGCTGTAAACATCGAGGTGATAATCCCCACTGAGAGCGTCACCGCAAAGCCCTTGATTGGTCCAGTGCCCACTGCGTACAGGATGACGGCGACAATCAATGTCGTGATATTGGCATCGAGGATCGTCGTCACTGCGCGTTCAAAACCACTATGGATCGCAAGCTGATTGGAAGTGCCCGCCGCTAGCTCTTCACGGATTCGCGCAAAGATCAGCACATTGGCATCCACCGCCATACCGACAGTCAAAACAATGCCCGCGATACCGGGCAGCGTTAACGTCGCACCTAGCAGTGACATGACGGCCACAAGAAGCACCAAATTTGCGGTCAAAGCGACCACAGCGATTACACCAAAGACGCGGTAGTAGACAATCATGAACAGCACAACTAGCGCTAGTCCTAACTGCAGTGATTTCATACCGAGCTCGATGTTTTCAGCACCGAGTGAGGGCCCGACCGTACGTTCCTCGACAAAGCTTATCGGTGCAGCCAGCGCACCAGCCCGCAGCATCAGAGCCAGTTCTGATGACTCAGCGGGGCTATCAAGCCCTGTGATCTGGAATTGCGCGCCGAGAGCAGACTGGATGACTGGCGCGGTGAGCACTTTTTTCTCATCGTAAGGCTCACGAATCACAACTGTCTCGCCGTTTTCGTCGACGTCGTATTGCGTTCGGAACTTGCGCTCGATGAAGAGAACGCCCATGCGACGCTTGACGTTGGCGCGCGTGGCGCGCGACATCAACATACCGCCTTCACCATCGAGCGTTATCTGAACGTTGGGCTGACCGTTTTGATCGAAGCTCGCTGCCGCGTTAGATACTCGCTCACCCGTGATAATGATGTCGCGCTCGAGCCATTCAGTCATGCCCTGCCGCGTTTCACCACGATATTCAAACTTTTGACGTTCCGAGAGCGGTGCATTCGTCTCGGCAACGAGTCTAAACTCAAGATTGGCCACCTTGCCGAGTATTCGCTTAGCCTCGGCGGTATCCTGAATCCCCGGAAGCTCCACAACAATGCGGTTACTGCCCTGCCGCTGAACTAAGGGCTCCGAGACACCTAACTCATTCACGCGATTTCGAAGTGTGGTGAGGTTTTGAGCAACCGCGTATTCCACAGTTTCTGCGATCGTAACTTCAGTGACCTCGGCGAATAGCTGGGGACCGTTCTCGTCAACGCGATCAAGCAATAACTCTGGGTACAAGTCCCTTACGTGAGAACGTGCCTCTTCTCGATCTTCGACCGATCGGAACGTCATGCCAACGCGCGTACCATCTAGCGCAACACGCCCACGGATGCGCTCCTCACGGAGTCGGCGCTTAATACCGTTCTCGTATTGCTCGAGCTTCCTTGACGTCGCCGCATCGACATCCACCTCGAGTTTAAAATGGACACCACCACTGAGGTCCAAACCTAACTTCATCGGTTGTGCGGCACCCTGAACTAGCCAGTCAGGTGTTGTCGGCGCAAGGTTTAATGCAACGATGAAACCGTCACCCAAGGCTCTTTGCAGCGCAGCCTGCGCCTTTAACTGCTGGTCACGGCTCTCGAGTCTAATGAGGCCTGTTTTACCCGACTGCTGAACCTCCTGACCAAAGTGACCGATACCTGCCTCGGTCAGAGCACTACTCGCACGCTCAAGTATCGTTTCATCAACACCCTGTGAACCGCTGGACCCACCGATCTGCAGGGCTGGATCCGGCGCATAAATATTGGGAGCCGCATAGTAGAAGCCCATTGCCACTACGAACGCTATAAACAAATTTTTCCATAAGGAATAACGATTCAGCATTGATGCTCCATATCAACCATCTCTTGGACCGCACGCCCAAGCGGCGCGCAGTTTAGCGCGTGCCGCTCGTTTCTGCTAATGCCTGCTACGGTTAGTTGACCCAAACCCTCGCATTGCGGAATAAACGCATCCAACCTGAATCCTCGGGCCAATCGCTTGGCGCCCACGACATTTGGACGGTTCTGAAAACACGTTCGGGGTGCGGCATCATGATGTTGATTCTTCCGTCCGCATTACAAAGACCGGTAATGCCGTTAGGAGAACCGTTTGGATTTGCAGGAAAGCCCTGTGTCTGCTGACCAAAGTTATCAACGTAACGCAGGGAAACACGATTAGACGTCTCCACAGAGGAGATGGCGTCAGAGCCAGCAAACTGTGCGCGACCCTCGCCGTGCGCAACCACAATAGGCAGCTCCGAGCCTTCCATCCCCGCCATCAAAATACTCGATGACTTTTCTACACGGACGCGCACGAGCCTAGCTTCATATTGCTCTGAAAGATTACGAGCAAACCGAGGCCAATGTTCGGTTCCGGGAATGAGCGGCGCCAAGGCAGATAGCATCTGG
>CAJXZI010000260.1 GCA_913063005.1 uncultured Halieaceae bacterium
ACTCGCACGGTTTCAACATTGTTGAAGAAGGCATGAAGGTTCGCGACGACATTACGGTCATCATGGTTGCCCCTAAGTGTCCTGGTACTGAAGTGCGTGAGGAGTATCTCCGCGGCTTTGGTGTCCCTACGTTGATTGCGGTTCACCGCGAGAACGATCCTAATGGCGAAGGGTTTGAGCTTGCTAAGGCCTACGCGGCGGGCACAGGCGGCCATCGCGCGGGCGTACTCGAGTCTTCCTTCATTGCGGAAGTGAAATCTGATCTCATGGGCGAGCAGACCATCCTTTGTGGCATGTTGCAGACAGGTTCAATCCTCTGCTTTGACCGTATGGTGGAACTCGGTATTGAGCCCGGCTACGCAGCGAAGCTCGTACAGAACGGCTGGGAGACGATTACCGAAGGTCTCAAGCACGGCGGCATCACTAACATGATGGATCGCCTTACAAACCCTGCGAAGATCAAGGCATATGACCTCGCTGAGGACATGAAGGAAATCCTTCGTCCGCTCTTTGAAAAGCACCAAGACGACATCATGTCGGGTCACTTTTCTGAGACCATGATGGCGGACTGGGCGAATGACGACATCAACCTCCTGACATGGCGTGCTGAAACCAACGCAACCGCCTTCGAAGAGCAGCCACTGACTGACCAGAACATCGACGAGCAGACCTACTACGACAAGGGCATCCTCATGGTTGCTATGGTTAAAGCCGGAGTTGAGCTCGCGTTCGAGACCATGGTCTCAGCGGGCATCATCGACGAGTCGGCTTACTATGAGTCACTCCACGAAACACCCCTCATTGCCAACACCATCGCACGTAAGAAGCTCTACGAGATGAACGTAGTGATCTCTGACACGGCTGAGTACGGTAACTACCTGTTCGACCAAGCTGCTCGTCCGCTGCTCAAGGACTTCGTCGCAGGTCTCGGTGCAGACGTCATCGGTGGCGGCATGGGCGGTGACAACGGTGTCGACAACAAGACATTGATCGCGGTCAATGCTGAGATCCGTAACCACCCTGTTGAGATTGTCGGCGAAGAGCTTCGTGGTTACATGACGGGTATGAAGGCGATCTAACCTGTCCTAGGCCATCAGAAAATCAAGCGGCCCGCTGCGTAAGCACCGGGCCGTTTTTTTGCCTCATTCTGGGCCCGCGCAGACGCCATGATAGAGGAAGGTGACATAAAGTTGGCATCATTTTCTGGTTAACTGCACACTCAACGAACAGGGGCAGATCATTAGTTTTTCCGGAGAGAACATGAAACTACTTGTTACAGGCGGCGCGGGCTATGTGGGGTCGCACACTGTTAATGCACTTCTCACACAGGGTCATGAGGTCGTCGTCCTCGACAACCTCAGTACGGGACATAAGTGGGCACTTCAAGATTGCGAGCTCATCGATATTGACCTACGCGACGAGGCCAACCTCACCAAAAGTTTGCAGGGACGAGGCTTTGAGGGTGTGCTCCATTTTGCTGCGAAGTCACTGGTTGGCGAGTCGAAAAACCACCCCGCGATGTACTATCAAAACAATGTTGGCGGCACGACCAACTTAGTGCGCGCTATGCAGTCCGCCGGCATCCCTCGACTGGTCTTCTCTTCAACAGCAGCCATTTTTGGCAACCCTGTTTCGGACTTCATTGATGAGGAACACCCCAAGGCCCCGATTAACGTCTATGGGCAAACGAAGTTGGTGGTTGAGCACATGCTCAAGGCGGTGTGCGAGAGTTCAGCGTTCATTGCAACCTGCTTACGCTACTTCAATGCCGCTGGTGCAAACAATGAGGCCAACTTAGGCGAGTGGCATGAACCGGAAACGCACCTCATTCCCAACGCATTGCGCGCAGCCGCAGGAACGGGCAATCCACTGACGCTTTTTGGTGATGACTACCCGACCAGTGACGGCACCTGCGTGCGAGATTATATACACGTCGATGACCTTGCGAGTGCTCACGTGGCCGCCATCGAGCAGATGGATTCATCGAGTGGCTTCAACTCCTTCAACTTGGGTAACGGCAACGGCTATTCGGTCAAAGAAGTTATTGCCGCCTGCGAGAAAGCCGTCGGTGCTGACATCCCCTACACGATCGGACCACGACGCGATGGTGACCCAGCAACGCTAGTCGCCAGCTCTGCAAAAGCACGCAACGATTTGGGCTGGACGCCAAAGCATGACAGCATCGATGAAATTGCGCAGAGCGCTTGGAATTGGGAGTGTTACCGACGTGACCAACTCGCCTAAGCGCCCTACCACCAGGGGCTGTTTTATTTAATCACCCTAAGCTGCTGTCAGCGCGGGGCGCCAATCCGGTCTAACGGCAGCTCGGTCGATGTTTTAATGCGCTCCATCGAGAAAGACGCACTAACATCAAAGAGCTCAGCCACCGTAATAAGCCGTTTATAGATACGGTCGTAGTCGCTCATATCGGTGGCAACAATTTTGAGCAAGTAGTCTATGTCGCCCGCCATTCGATGGATTTCCATGACCTCCGGTATTAAGGATACTCCCTCGGAAAAACGCTTCAGCCATGCGTCATCGTGATGTGAGGTTTTGATCATCACGTAAGCCGTCATACCCAAGTTCAATAAGTCTTGATCGAGCAGTGCCACCCGCTGTGTTATGTACCCGGCCTCTTCAAGCTTTTTGATCCGTCGCCAACAGGGGGTTTGGGATACCCCGGCACGATCTGCAATCTCGGCAATAGAGCCCGAACAGTCCCGCTGAAGCTCACGCAAAATCTTTCGATCGATAGAGTCCATAAAATTTCAAATTCTTTTTTGAAAATAGAATAATTTTCTAAAAATTATCGAATTACATCGAAAAAAGAAAGAAATTTAAGCCACCCTCTCCCTAATATACTCTTAGGAGGCGACAACTATGAAACATCTATTTCTCGAGCATCCAGCGTCTGTTGGAGAGTCTTATTGGCAGCACATGGGACAAGCCATGCGTTTTGGTATCTTGCTCTGTCTAACCGGATTCGCTTGCCTATTTCATGGACTACTGCCTTTTCTTTTCAAGGATACAGGGAGTAAAAATATAACGCGCCTTCACGAAATGATGGTGACCCACCGACACAGGCATCACAGTGATGAAAACGCAGATGCGCTGATTAAAGCTGAGCCGCTGACCTAAGCCTCTGGCGCACAGCATCTGTCACCAAACTCTCCTCTCAAGTGAAGGATTAGCTCTCCACAACGCTGCAGTCGCAGATACTGGAGAGCTGACCCTGAACAATCAGGTGATCTGGTGCGTACCGAAAACACCTAAGGGTCCGCAAGAAATTGACTCGCAACTCAGTGATGGCTCATTTCTTGACAGGGATCTTGAGTGGCTCTGCCTTACCAACCGCCAAATAACATCTGTCCCATCACACGATTGGGCAGGAGCGTAAATAAACCGGTCAAGATAAGCGCAAGGCCATAGAGCAGTT
>CAJXZI010000261.1 GCA_913063005.1 uncultured Halieaceae bacterium
TCTGCGACCAATATGGGTGGTGAACCGAAATGCGTCATCTTCCTTACTTGCGACGTATCAGGCGTGCTACCACCCGTGAGTCTGCTGTCAAAAGAGGCCGCTGCTTTCCACTTCCTGTCAGGCTACACAGCACGCGTTGGGTCAACCGAACTGGGCGCTGAAGCGGGTATCCATCCAACCTTTAGCACCTGTTTTGGCGCCCCTTTTATGCCTCGACCTGCTCAAGATTACGCAGATTTGCTCATGAAGCGCATTGAGGACTTCGGGTCTCAGGTCTACCTTATTAATACTGGCTGGACTGGCGGATCTGGTGGTGCAAACGGCAAAGGTAGTCGCTTCCCCATCCCGGTAACTCGAGCCGTTGTGGCGGCAGCGCAGAGCGGCGCGCTACTCGATGTTGAGACCAAGCACATCGATGCGCTGAACCTCGACTTCCCCGTCAGTATTCCCGGTGTTGCCGATGAGTTCATCGACCCTAAAGCAAGCTGGGGGGATGACGCGGCATACGATGCACAAGCAGAAAAATTGGCAGGGCTCTTCACTGCCAACATTCAAAAGTTTGATATCAGTGCGGACATCATCGCGGCTGGCCCTTCTAGCTAGGCAATGACAGCGGCCAGGAAATACCGATAAGAGAAACTGCAACAGAAGAAACAGCCGCAAAGAAAGCGAGAAATAAAGCAATAAAAAGGGGCCAGTTGGCCCCTTTTTTCTCTCCGCTATTTAGTATTTGCGACTGTAGAAGCACTCTTAATCAAGAAGCGACAGGTTTCGGGCCTTTACGTGACAGCGCACCAAAGAGCTTCCCAATATCGTCACCCAGGAGATACAGCGCAGGTACAAGGACAAGCGTTACACCCGTTGCGAACATCACGCCAAAAGACAATGAGACAACCATAGGAATCAGGAACTGTGCCTGAACACTCGTCTCGAGCATGATCGGGATAAGTCCGACGAAGGTGGTCACTGACGTCAAAATAATCGGCCTGAAACGGTCTGTGGCACCTTGCAGCAGCGCACTCTCCAAATCCAAGCCCTCAGCACGTAGATTATTGATGCGATCGATCAATACGAGGTTGTCGTTAACCACCACGCCCGCACAGGCGATGACCCCCATGATCGAGAACATGCTGACCTGCCAGCCCAGGATCCAATGGCCAAAGATGGCACCCATCAAACCAAAGGGAACTGCTGTCAAAACAAGGAAGGGTTGCCAATAAGACTTAAAGGCGACTGCCATCAACCCAAAAATCACGAGCATTGAGAGCATACCGAGATAGACCATAGCCTGCTGGAACTCGATTTCCTCCTGCAGTTCTCCATCCATATTGATCGATAGCCCCGGGTACATTTGAAGCCAAGTCGGTGCGTCATTTTGCAAAATGGACTCAACAATGGCACGTGGCGGTGCGCCATCGTCGGCCACATCAGCAGCCACCTCGAGGGTCCGCAAGCGATCAACCCGCTCGATCGATTGATAACCCGTTTCGACACGATAAGTCGCCACAGTAGAGAAAGGGACTTCCCTGCCATCACTGGTTCGGATGTACATCGAGTTAATGTTGGCAATGGCTCTTCGCTCGGCTTCCGGATACCGCACCATCACACGAATATCCTCACCATCACGTGGGATACGTTGAACCTCCTCCCCATAAAACGCTTGACGGATCTGTCTCGCCACATCGGCCAAGGTAATACCGAGATTTTCCGCAGCAGGTTTCAGGGAAAGCACCAGCTCTTCTAACGGTGCGTCGAAACTGTCGCTTATATCAAACACACCGGGATACCGTTCAAGCGAGGTGCGCACATCATCTGCGAGTAGTTCCAGGTCCGCGATACTGTCTGATGCAAACTGCAGCGTAATTGGCTTGCCCGGATCGCGGATTGTGTAATCGAACCGAACGTCTTTCGCCTCAGAGAGGTCACCCAAGCGTTCGCGCAGACGCTTCGCGACCTCCTCGGTATCGAGGTCGTCGTTAACCGTCTGCATCACGAGATCGATCTTGTTACCGCCGGCAACACCAAGAATATTATCGATAGCCCCTGTTTCAGCAAACCGAGGCTGCGCGTTGTAACTCTCTTTGATTTCCTCTGCAGCCTGAATCATTCGATCACGCATTGCCTGCGTGTCGCTAAACGCCCCACCCTGCGGCATCTCGACGTTACCCACCACAAAATCGGAATTCACCCGCGGGAAGAAGGCGCTCTTCAGATAACCACCACCAAACAAGGCCAAACTGAAGCACAGCATTACGAGGAAGAAGCCACCAACCATCGCATGATTGCGTAAGCACTTTTCTAGAAAAGGTTTGTAGCGATCGTTCGCAAACCACGAGAGACCATCAGCACAGGCGCGCCGTGTCCTGCCGAGCCAACTGGCTTGAGAAATTTCGGGCTCTGGCTTCATGTGCGCCAAATGGGACGGCAAAATCAGAAGACTCTCGACTAAGGAGAAGGCCAGCGCCAGACAAACAACAACGGGAATTCCCATTGAGGCAGGACCCCACTCACCGGGCAAAAAGAACATGGGAGCGAAGAACACCATGGTACTTATCACCGCAAAAATCACTGGCTTCACAACCTGCCGTGCACCCACAAGTGCCCCGTGCTCACCGCTCAACCCCCTACTTTGGGCCGAGTGAACGGACTCACCCACAATAATAGCGTCGTCCACCACAATGCCGAGCGTCAGCAAGAAGGCAAATAGCGAAATCATGTTCAGACCCTGCCCCGTGTAGGGCAGAACAAACAAGGTGCCCATATAGGCCACCACAATCCCGACCGACACCCAAAAGGCGAGCATGGGCCGGAGGAATAACATGAGAACAACGATAACTAGGACAAGGCCTCCAAGTCCGTTCGACACCAACGTGCGAACACGCTCCTTGAACGATTTGGAGGGGTCTTGCCAGAATTCGAGAGACACGCCCTCTGGCAAGGTCTGGGAGCGCTCGGCAACCCACGCCTTCACCGTGTCGGTGGTGAGAATGACGTCTGGAGATGTGGTTACGAAAACGTTCAAACCGAGCGATCGCTGGCCGTTGAACTCGATATCGACATCGATGTCTTCAAACGTGTCTTTTACCGACGCCACATCGCTCAGCAATAGCTCCTGACCGGAGACATCGCTGCGCAACACAATAGATTCAAAGTCAGCACGATCATACGCCTGACCACGCGTTTGTATTAGCAGGTCACCGCTATCTCGCTTCACCGACCCAGCAGGCAGATTGATCGAAGCCTGTCTGACCGCGTTAGCCACTTGGTCAAAACTGATTTGATAGCGCTGAAGGCTATCTTCCGAGACCTCAATAGACACCTCATAAGGCCGTGCCGTTTGTAAGTCGACGATGGAAACCCAGGGCTGCCGAACCAGTTCATCGCGCAAAGTCTCGCCCAGCTGCTTCATCTCACGTTCACTGAGATCACCATA
>CAJXZI010000262.1 GCA_913063005.1 uncultured Halieaceae bacterium
GAGCCACCGCTGCGCTTGATCTAGATGACACTTCTTGAGTGCAGAACTCATTTCATCTGGGCTTGGGGCGCAAACGGGTTGATCTCAGCCCCACAACTTCCTAGGCTGAAAAAAATGCTGAGGAGGTCTCAAGATGGAAGTCCAGACGCTAACACCCCACCTCGGGGCTAAAGTACAGGGAATTGATCTAAGTAAATCGCTCACGGATGATCAATTTTCCGAATTAAAAGCGTTAATAGTGCGGTATGGCGTTTTGGTCTTTCCGGGACAGAAACTGAGTCAAGATGATCACAAGCGATTCGCCGCCATGTTTGGCGATTTGCATGTTCATCCGATGCACCACACTCGCCCAGACATAGATCCTCACATCTTGACGGTCAAGACAGACAAAAACTCCGCCTACACCGCCGGTAATGGCTGGCACACCGATGTGACTTGTGACGAGCGCCCGCCCGCCTTCTCTGCACTTTACATGAAGGAAGTGCCTGAGTGCGGAGGAGGGGACACGCTCTTCGCCAACATGTATCTCGCATACGAGCTGCTTTCCGATGCTATGAAAGACTTTCTGGGAGGATTGACTGCCACGCATGACGGTGGGCTCCCCTACGTAGGCGCCTACAAGTCGACACCACCGGAGGGTGGTTATCCGGTCAGTAAGCACCCGGTAATTGCAAAGCACCCAGAGTCGGGAAAGCCCGTGCTGTATGTGAATAGCGGGTTCACGGCGCGCATAGACGGCTTGAACCCGCTAGAGAGCCGTTCAATTCTCGATATGCTCTATCGCTTCATCGAGTCTACGCCACGGCTAACCGCGCGTGTTGTTTGGGAGCCAGGCATGCTGACGCTTTGGGATAATCGCTGCACCCAGCACCACGCTATATGGGACTACTATCCGCATTCACGTTATGGCGAGCGAGTGTCCGTGGTGGCTGAGCATCGTCCTGAGGCGTTTGTATCAGGTGGATGATTTATTGAATGAGCTGCGATGTTTGGCTTTGAGAGATACGGTTGTCCGTTGGCAATAGCAGGAGCTCCAGTATGTCACTCACGCTTAATCGACTCGTCTTTTTACAGCTACTCTACTGTGCTGCGGGCTTGCTTTATAACGTCGCGAGCATGTTGGAATCGCGCGTCGGTGATGCTCTTTGGGCACCGACAGATCCCGGGTACGGTGTCGTTGGGATGACAATCTACTTGCTATTTGTGAGTACAGCCATGTTAGAGCAGAAATATCTTTATCGATTTTTGATGACGATTGCCGCGGTGCTTTTGGGATACAGCGGTGTTTTAAAACACGTCTTTAATATTGGAGATTTGCACCTCTATCAGTCTGTATGGACTTGGATGTCTGCGATTTTGGTGAACATTTCTGGTACCGCATTGGCCCTAGTTGGTGCCTTTGGTCTTTTTCAGCCACCGACGCCCCAAAGTTGAGCGAGTTCACAGATATCACCTTTGTAGCTTGTCTACGTTTTTTTACGTTTTAGTCTGTGACGTGTCTGGAGACATCTGAGGGCTGCGCCATGGATGTAGGTACATTGCTATTTTTCGGCGGTATGTCTCTCGCTGCGTTTTTAGCTTGGCTTTGTGTGTGGGCTGGCGAATTTAAAGGTCCGCAGTAAGTGGAGGCGTATTCGATCCCGTCGCAGACCCACTGGATTTAACGCGCTGATCGTCTTTGTCCACATCAACAGGCGGCTTACCGTGTGCTGTCAGCACATTTGAGGCAAACTAGTGCGCATCTCAGTAATCGCGTGAACGCCGTGTTTTACTTTTCGACCGATCTTTTCATCATTCTGATTTTTGTGGGTCTCGCACTGTGGATTGCCGTGGGTATTTTTTCCTCACGGCTCGAGTCAGAGGTGGTCTGCCCGAATTGCGATACACAGGGCTTGCCCGAGATGACCCGCAGGGGGCTCAAAGATGTGGCGGTTTGTCAGACTTGTGGCTTCACGCTGGGTGGCTTGCCCGTGGTATTCAATAGCCACAGTGTCGATAAAGAAAATGACACTTCTACTGATGGCTAACACAATCTGTGGCTGGGCATATTAGTCGGGCAGCAGGTAGCAGTCAGTAGGTATCAGATCGCATGTGACCGTGCTTTACTTGAAGGCTGGCGTTGAGCTTTTCCCAACGCGACTGCCTTCACGTCTTAGATCATTACTCTTGGCACGTCAGCCTCGTGAAATTATCGGCGTGAAAACCACATGCGTTGGATAATGGGCATATTTAGACCGAGCTGCATCCATCCGACGGCCAGGACATGAACTCCTGCGAGTATTATGAGCGCATTCGCCATGTATTCATGCAGATCCGCCGGCCAATCCTCGCCCCAGAACGCATCGAGGTCGTGGATCCAGCCCGTAATTCCGAGGCCAAGCACGAGGAACATCACCAGGACGAGTTGATAACCGCCTGCTGCGGTGTGGGTATTGGGCAATTCGTGGGCTGTGTTGAGCGATCGAATTTCGCGCATTGCGACAGCTGGTCTAGCCAAGAAACTCGAGAATTGCGCGGTTGCTGGGCCGTAAAAGCCCCAGATGAGGCGCGCTACAACCAAGCCACAGAGGAGGTATCCCAACCATTCATGGGGCTGATCTCCCTCCTCAAGAAAGAAGTAATTGGCCACGATTCCCGTGGCCAGAGACCAATGAAAGAGTTTTACAAATCGGTCCCACGACATTGTTTTGATTACTTCTTCTTAACTATGTCGCCTGTTTTGGCATCGAAATAAACTTCGATCTTTTGTTCTTTGCCGTTCTCGTCGGTTTCCCAACCGTAGATCTCATAGCACTCGTCATCGACCTTAAACTTTGCAATAGAAAAGCCGTATTCGTTAACAATGCGCTTTTGTAAGTCAAGCACACTCATCCACTCGCTCTTTGGGTATTCATTGCAGTCAGCACCAGCGATTGCAATGGACGGGAGGGTAGATATCGCAACCAACGCGGCTGCTGCTTTTAATTTCATAGGGTGTTCCTTCTGGTTTTATGAGAATAATTCTCATTATGGTATTGAAGTCGCATGTCGTCTACCTTTGACCTCACAGTGGTAACGCGGTTGTGTATTTTAACTCTTCCATGGACAGAAGCGCGGTCACGTTAAACACTTTAACGTCAGCAATGAGTCCTTGATAGAACTGATCGTAGGCTCGTGCGTTGGCGACTCGTACCTTTAGAATGTAATCAATTTCTCCCGCGAGTCGATGAGCTTCAACAACTTCCTTCCTTGCTCGCAACGCTTTAAGGAATGTTGACTGCCAATTTGCGTCGTGCTCGCTTGTTTTTACTAATACAAAGAAACAGGTATCAAGGCCAACGGATTCCGCGTCGACAATGGCCACTTCGCGCTGAATGGCGCCTGAGTCTTTGAGGCGCTTTATACGGTTCCAAACAGGCGTCTTTGAGGCGCCGACGCGAACAGCAATAT
>CAJXZI010000263.1 GCA_913063005.1 uncultured Halieaceae bacterium
AGCCAAGAGCCAAGAGCCAAGAGCCAAGAGCCAAGAGCCAAGAGCCAAGAGCCAAGAGCCAAAGCCCCAAAGCCTGGAAAATCGAAAGCTCCACGAATCAAGCGACTTATGAGCGCGGGCTGTGTAAGCGGCTATGCTGTAGTGGGTTATTTAAGCATTCTTTCTTTTCTTGCGTCTGAACCGCAGTATTAGCTGATAGGCAAAGCACCCGAGCACGACACCCACAATATCTGCATAGAAATCAGCTAATTCTTGTGAGCGCGATGATGTATAGCCTTGGAAAACCTCGATTAGGCCGCCGAGGATTACTAGGAGAAGGCATACGATTACTCGGTGTTTTGGATAGGCCCTGAGTCCCACCACGGCAAGCGCCCCAAAAGCTACGGTATGAACAACCTTGTCAGCGAGTGCAAAAAGCTGGGGCGCGTCTGCTTGCGGTGCGAGTGCACCAGCTAAAACCGTTAGGCACATGCTCCAAAACACGGCTCGGATAAACGGTTGACTGAGAAGTGCACACATCATTTACTTGATAGCCACTGTTCTTTCGATTGGCGCCAAACTCGAACCCGAACATCGCTTAATGATCCGGGCAAATGAACGTATTCACTCGGTTGCGAGCCGAGGCGTTTGGCGAGAGTCTGTGAGGGTGTGTTGGCGTCTTCAATAAGGTGAGTTACTTCATCCCAGCCGAGCTCATCAAAGGCAAAGTCGATGCAAGCAGTCGCGGCTTCAAAGGCATAGCCCTGTCCCCAGTAAGCTTTTCTAAGGCCCCAGCCTACTTCTAATGTTGGCCAGTGCAATGGATGCCACGGACCAATGCGACCAATCCACTCGCCCGATGATTTTTCAATAACGCCAAACATGGCGGCTTTTGTTAGTGACCAAACCCCAATCCACTGCGCGAGCGTCCGCCAGG
Source organism: uncultured Halieaceae bacterium (assembly GCA_913063005.1). Taxonomy (GTDB): domain Bacteria; phylum Pseudomonadota; class Gammaproteobacteria; order Pseudomonadales; family Halieaceae; genus Luminiphilus. The sequence goes on from CAJXZI010000263.1 coordinate 917, forward strand.
CGTCAGGCTCCTGTTGATGACCACCCAGGTGTCGCATTGTGTCTTCGCACATGAGGAACTCGCGAACTTGCGACCAGTCGTCGGCACTGGTCGGTCTGAGAATGAGTCGTTCGGTCTCAAGTTGTGTCATTGCGAGCGGTCCTAGCTACAGGTGGCGATTGGTTGCGCGCTCTACCGATTCTTGGTCGTCAGCTGTGGGTCACCAGTGGAGCACGCACTGTGTTTATAAAGTCTGTCACTCGGGATACAGATCATCAACGCTCGTTTCTCATCTTCGTTCGTTAAGATGTCATCTTTTACCGCCATACTCGCGCCTCTCAAAGCGCACGCCATCAGCGACAGGTAATAAGCATTGATCCAACAGTTAACACTGACTTCCCGGCTAAGTTTCGTTCTTGCGGCCGCGAGCGTTCTTTCTGCTTGCGGCGGAGGCGGTGGAGGCTCGGTGTCTGAGCCTCAAGTAATAAACCGCGCCCCCATTTTTGATCAGACTAGCTACGCGCTCAGCCTTAAAGAAAATACGGGCACAGTTATCGACGGTATATCGTTCTCCGACCCGGATGCGGACCGTATTACTCGCTCAATCAGCGGGACTGATAGCGAAGCGTTCTCTGTTACCAGTATTGGCAGCATCGCGTTTATCACCCCGCCCGACTTTGAGGCGCCTACTGACAGCGACGAGAACAATGAGTATGAAATTACACTTGCCGCCTCTGATGGCGCCTTGACGACGTCAGTCTCAGTGATCATTACAGTTACTAACGATGTTAGCGATGACGAGGTCGGGCAGGGCACCTTATTCGGTTTGAGTGTCGAAGTCGGCGAGATCAATACGCCAGCTTACGATCGCCCCAGCACGTGGGATGATCAGGACGGCGACTGTATTTCAGATCGCCATGAAATTCTGATTGCTCAGCATTTAGAGGGCGACGGCGCATATCCGTTAGTAATGTCCTCAAACGGATGCTTTGTGGAGACGGGGCGATGGTTAGACCCTTATGACGACATTTACTACTACAGCGCATCAGAAGTGCAGATAGACCACGTTGTTGCCTTGTATGAGTCCTGGGTTTCAGGCCTCGGAAATCTCGATACTGCGCTCCAGCGGCGTTATGCCAACACAGGTAGTTTGAACGAGGGCATCCTGCCCGAAACGAGCCATAATTTTCTCGCTGTTGGCGCCTCGTCCAATGGGGAAAAAGGGAGTAGTGACCCGACACAGTGGATGCCACGCAACGAGGCCTATCACTGCACATATTTGAAGAAGTGGGTGCTGAATAAGTCTCAAAACGAGCTGCTGTTTGATCAGGCGGAGTTTGACTTCATAAGCGGTCGTGCGTCGGACTGTGACGACGAGCCGCTGCCCGAGCTCCCTGCTAACCCCTGATGGGGAAGCTTGGTGTCAGAAACGCCGAGTATATATCTCTACTCGCGCAGATTTTTTTGCGAAGGAACGCAACGTTCGGGAATGAAAAAGGGGCTACAGGCCCCTTTTCGCTATTCCGCGTTGTTCACGAGGACGGCGCTATTGGGCGGCGTCCCACGCTGCTTGAATCGCTGCGATAGCCTGTCCAATGAAAAAGGAAGGCGGTGCTCCAGAGTCTGCCTCATCACCGTATTCATCGATGGCCATATAGCCACCAATACCGCGATTAACATCAATAAAGCTCACAGCGCCAAAGGCACCTGGGTCGGTAAACACACCGGGAAGGTCCTCACGAATCCACCATCCCATGCCGTAAGGTGTGGCGTTGGTCGCGACAACACCACCGCGATCGACTTGCATGCTGGCGATCGCGTCCTCTCTTAGTACCTGCGTGTCTCCACAGAAGCCGCCATTTAGATGCACCTGCAGAAGCTTGGCATAGTCCGCCATGTTCGTAATCGCGCCACCCTCAACGTTAGGGTTGCTCATGCCCGCAAGCGTATCAACCGATCCGGTGAAAGATGTGGGTGATTCCCATGGGTTACCAAAGGTAAAAACTTCTAGGCCACAGGGTGTGCCCAAGTATTGGTCGACTAATTGATTCCAAGTTGCGTTCGCCACTGTGCTCGCGGTAACGCCGGCGATTTGCCACTGACTTCCGCCATAGTCAAACACACTCCCTGCCGGTTGCGAGTCGTGAAGTTCATTCTCCACCAAGGTTTGGCCGCAGCTTTCAAAGGTGAATGCCGGGTTTGCACTAAACTGGCAAAGGTGGTTGAAATCTTCAGGTAACGGGCCATTCGGAGAACCATAGCCCAGCTCTGCGCCTAAATAGAGGGATCGCAGCCCCGGAATGCCAGAGGTGTTGCTCACCATCTGCTCAACGGTCCGATCCGCATAGGGGCCGTCGTAGGCGAGGTATGTGCTCACAGGCTCGCTCATCGAGAAATCGACATTGGCATCTTCCTGCAGCGCCATAAGCGTCATTACCGCGGGGACCTTACTGGTTGAGGCCAGTAGAACGACCGTGTCGTCCGTGTGATCACCAAAGGTCGCTTGATGCATGATGCCATCGGC
>CAJXZI010000264.1 GCA_913063005.1 uncultured Halieaceae bacterium
CGTTTTGGACAGGTACCGAGAATTGTCGATAACGACGGGGATATGTTCCGTATTCTTCAAGGCTTGAGGGGGACTCAGGGCGACTGGGATTGGGAAACCGCTGTGTCCTACGCCAAAGCGACAAAGGATGACATCACCCGTAATCGCGTCTCCAACACGTTGGCAACAGAGGCGCTTAGCGACTCTTCCATGGCGGCGTTCAACCCTTTCGACCCGACAAGAGAGGGGTCGAACATCGACAGAATCTTGGTTGACGTTTACCGAAAGTCCGAGACAGAGCTGACGACATTCGATTTCAAAGTATCGAACAATGACCTCTTTGAGATTGGCGCGGGTTCTGTGGCAGGTCTTGTCGGCGTTGAATGGCGTCGTGAGGAATACCGAGATGACCGCGATCCACGCTTGGACGGCACGATTGTCTTCACTGACTACCAGGGCGACACCTATCCTTACGTCAGTGATGTTGTGAACTCTAGTCCAACGGGCGACAGCTCAGGCTCCCGTACCGTGACGTCAGCGTTCGCAGAACTTCAGATTCCACTGCTTGAAAACCTCGATGTGCAGCTGGCGATCCGTAATGAAAATTACTCAGATATTGGCGATGGCAACATCTCAGTGGGTAAAGCTGCGTTTGGCTATCGTCCCGTAGAGTCACTCTTGATCCGCGGTTCATGGTCAGAGACGTTCAGAGCGCCAAACTTGGTGACGGTGAACGAAGGACTCGTTGCGCGAAGCAACACTCGAACGGACTGGACCTGTGAGTATGCTAATCAGGTCACCAATGAGGTGTATGACCTTGATTGCCGTAACTCGATTCAACGTTCGGCACAGGGTAGCGAACTCCTGAGCTCCGAGACCGGAGAGAACACGTCGATCGGCTTTGTCTTCGAGCCGCTGGAAGGTCTGACGCTAACCGCTGATTGGTGGACGATCGAGAAAGACGACACGATTGGCCTCTTTGGTGAAGAGAACCACATGATTTTGGATCTCTATTACCGCTTGCAGGCAGGTACAGCCAACTGCTCGATGACGTTCAATCCCGCGGTAGTTCGTCAGGCGCCGGATGATGATCAGATTGCTGCCTTTACCGAAGCGGGGATCTGCCCTGGTGGTGACACGATTCGTGTTGATGATGCGTATGCAAACCTCGATAAGCGCACGCTGGAAGGCTATGACATCGCGGTCTATTACGAAATGGATACCGATTTAGGTAACTTCAGCTTCCGCTATAACGGTTCGTTCCTCGATACGTTCGAGCAAGAAGCCTCCGGCGATGCTGCTCTGTTGGTTGCGAGCCAAGCCTCGGGTCAAATCCCTGCGAACATCCCAATCGATGGATTTGCCGATCTTGTCGGACGTGATGGCAACCAGGAAGAGCGTCACCGCGCTAGCTTGAGATGGCGTAAAGGTGACTTTGGTGCGTCCTTGTCTGGTTATCAGGTTGGATCGTTCTACCAGAGCTCACTAACGCTTAGCGACGGTCAGCGCTACGTCATTCCGTCGATGACGACTTATGACGCAACCTTTGATTATCGCTTCGATATTGCTGATACCGGTGCGCGTATGCGTCTTGGGGTGAAGAACCTAACGGACGAGCGTGCACCCTTAGCAGACCGATACTTCGGTTACTTCGCCGATGCACACTCAGATTATGGTCGTTACATGTATCTCGACCTGCGGTTAAGCTTCTAAACATAGGATAAGGCACCTAATCGAGGTGCCAGATTATGTAGGCCTCCGAAAGGGGGCCTTTTTGTCTTTGGGACCGAGTGATGGATAAAACCCTAGATCAGAAACAATCTACCATTAAGCAGATTGGCCTCTGGGCCGGCCCCTTATTCTTTTTGTTGATGTTGTTCACGAGTGGCGCGCAAGACACGATGTCGCGTGAGGCTTGGCTGGTTGCCGGCGTTGGACTGTGGATGGCTACGTGGTGGTCCACCGAGGCAATTCCTGTGGCGGCAACAGCGTTTATCCCTTTGGTGACGTTTCCCCTATTACAGGTGATGCCGGTAAAAGCCGTTGCTCAGAGCTACGCTCACCCGACTATTTTTTTGTTTATGGGCGCGTTTGTATTGGCACTGGCCGTTGAGAAATGGTCCTTACACCGCAGGATAGCGTTGAGCGTTTTGTCGAGAACCGGGACTGACGGACGGAAGCTGATTCTGGGTTTTATGCTGGCTGCCGCCCTGCTTTCCATGTGGATGACCAATACCTCCACCGCCATGATGCTACTGCCTATCGCGGCATCGGTTGCCGCTATGGTGGCTGAGAAGTCAGCAGGCGTCTCGGACGCTGCTAAACGTCGCTTTCAAGTGGCTTTGTTACTCGCCCTTGCATATGCGACCACCATTGGCGGCATGTCTACCATTATTGGGACACCCCCCAACGTGTTGCTCGCAGGGTTCGTTGAGGAAACCTATGGCAAACAAATCGCGTTTTTCGACTGGATGCTGATTGGACTACCGCTTGCGTTGGTTCTGATCCCTTTAGGGTGGCTTGTGCTTACGCGGCTAGCCTTTAGTGTCGACATTCCCGCAAGTCCTGAGGCGGCGGGCGTTATCGACGATATGCGCCGTGAAATGGGTGGAATGTCGACCCCTGAGCAACGTGTCGGCCTTCTGTTTCTGGCGGTAGTGTTGTTGTGGATGGCAAGAAAATGGCTAAACAACGTGACGGGATTGGAAGGCCTGAGTGATGCGGGCATCGTCATGGCGGCAGCGCTATTGTTGTTTGTCATACCTTCGGAGAAAGGGTCGGTTTCGCGTCTTATGGAATGGGATGATGTCTCGCGCTTGCCGTGGGGCGTTCTTATTCTTTTTGGTGGTGGTCTCGCACTTGCCGCTCAGGTATCGGGTTCTGGACTCGCGGTGTGGCTAGGCGAGTCGTTGTTGCCTGTGGCAAATCTAGGAACACTGGTGCTTATCGTAGCGGCTGCAGGCTTAGTTGTTTTTCTCACCGAACTCACAAGCAACTTGGCAACAACGGCAACGTTCCTTCCCGTCATTGCTGCGATTGCCGCGCAGTCAGGGATAGAACCACTGGTTCTATGCGTGCCAGTCACATTAGCCGCAAGCTGCGCCTTCATGTTACCCGTTGCAACACCTCCGAATGCCATTGTCTTTTCCTCAGGTGTGCTCACCATTCCGGAAATGGTCCGTGCGGGTTTTTTCATGAACCTTGTCGCGTTGGTAGTGCTTACGTTGCTTGCAACGCTCGCTGTACCCCTCGTGTTCTAGGCGAGCAGATTGTCGGTTGAGTTTTTTAGAGGATTAACTGATGAAAAAAACACTGCTTCACGGGCTCTTGGCTTTACTTGCGGGATTTTTCTCCGCCGGTGTAGTCGCAGAAGAGTATCCGCCAACCCGCGTGTTGTTTATCGGAAACAGTTATCTGTATTACAACGACAG
>CAJXZI010000265.1 GCA_913063005.1 uncultured Halieaceae bacterium
AAACCAAATAAGGTTGTGATTGTTACGAACCTGTAGAAAAGGTGGATCACCAATTGATCAAGGGATGCACCAAAACATGAACAAAAAAAGGGCGACTAAAAAGTCGCCCTTTTGTGCGCACGCATCTACCAGCGTAACGCGCTATGTTTTGGTTCTTACAAAGTGCCTGGCAACGTCCAGCCAGCCCACCATGGATTTGAACCGTCAGGGTTGACCGCTCCGATAAAGTCGGTCGCATCCAAGAAGCTGGTATTCGCTGTTGACTCCGCGAAGGTCCCGTTAACGTCAGTCCAATTTACGGGAGCTGCGAGCACTGCCTCAGGCGCCTGTGATGCCAAAATCGCATCCAGAGCCGGCGCGGCAACAGCAATGGTTACGTTACCCACCGCATCTGCACCTGCTTCACTGTCAGCAGACACCAGATCACCGCCGCTTCCATCGTTCGCACAGTCTTGGATCCAGTTATTAAACACAAGCGCTGTGTTTACGTTAGCACCTGCACCACCCGTGATTCGCGCACATGATGCAAACGTGTTGGGTGAATCACCCGCGATGGTGGCTACTACGTTGTGGAAGAAACCACCTGACTTCTTCTTGAACTGCATGATGAAGGAGTCGTCGTTAGCCTGCTTGTCAGCAATGATAGTGACGTTGGCGATCGTTGGCTTAGAGAGTGGCTCATCCGCGCCTTGCGTGTCCATCTCGAACGCTTCACCGCTGCCCTCAGGCGACTGCTTAACGATAACGTACTGCATATTGCCTCGGTAGCCCTCGTCCCAATCGACAGAGTCATCGCGAGCTGCAGTCACGACGGCGTATTTGACGTTGACGTCACCGCCGTAGAATTCAATACCGTCATCCGCGTTATCGTGAACCTGCAGGTATGAGATCTCAGTACCGCTGCCGACGCCGTTCAGTGACAAGCCGTTGATCTCGTCGCCGTCCGCATTGATCAAGTAACCGCCCTCGGCTATCACGACGTACCTTAGCGTGCCGCTGGAGTCGTTTCGCGTGTCGCCATTGATTTGACCAAAGTTACCCGCACCGCCTTCCGCAGTGATGTTGCAGAGATCAGCAGTACACGTGTTGTGACGACCGAATCCGCTGATCACGAGCCCGCCCCATTCGAATGGGTTGTCGTAATCGGCATCCTCAGAGCTGAAGATGATCGGCGCCGTTGCTGTACCCACCGCTTCAATCTTCGCACCGCGGTTTATTTGCAATACCGCAGCTGTTTGGAAAGTGCCGTCGGCCGCCTCGAGACCTTTCACCTCTACACCGGCTTCGATCGTCAATGTAGGCGTTGTCAGCTCGGCACCACCTTGAGTGAAACCCTGCGCATCGAGAATCTCAGCGCCGTTACCGAACTGAACACGTCCCTTGAGCGTGTAGGTGTTACCTGCAACTAAAGTCATGTCGTCGTTGTAGATACCTTGGAGCTCACAGACGTTGTCTGCAGTCTCTGTCGTACCTGCAGGACATTCGATTGCAACAGCTTCTGGTGTGCCCACTGAGCCTTCGATGGTCCAGCCGTCCCACCAAGCTGTGGTTGCGTCTGGGTCAACCGCACCGATGTAGTCAGTAGCGTCGAGGAAATCGACATCAGCAACAGACTCACCGAACGATGCGTTAATCGCTGCCCAATCCAGTGGCTCGGCAAGTTTCGCCGCACTGTCAGTGGAAGCACCCAACGAGTTGAGGTTAGCAAACGTTGCGTTAACGTTTACCGCCGCACCCGTCATATCGACAGTCGCGCGGACACCGTGGTCACCAGGCGCGTTACCACAGTCTTGGATCCAGTTGTTGAACACGAGAGACGTGCCAACGTTCGCTTCAGAACCACCCGTGATACGTGCGCACGTGTCGAAAGTATTTGGCGAGTCAGCATCAACAGTTGCAACAACATTGTGGAAGAAACCACCTGACTTCTTCTTGAACTGCATGATGAATGAATCATCGTCAGCTTGCTTGTTCGAAATGATTGTTACGTTAGATACGGTTGGCTTAGACAAAGGCTCGTCTGCACCCTGTGTGTCCATCTCGAATGCTTCACCGCTGCCTTCTGGAGACTGCTTGACCATGACGTACTGCAAGTTGCCCTGGTAACCTTCGTCCCAGTCAACTGAGTCGTCACGCGCGCCAGTTACAACAGCGTACTTAACATTGACATCACCACCGTAGAACTCGATACCGTCGTCCGCGTTATCGTGAACCTGGATGTATTCGATGCTTGTACCACTACCAACGCCGTTCAGAGACAGACCGTTGATCTCATCACCATCAGCGTTGATGAGATAGCCGCCTTCAGCGATAACGACATACTTCAGCATACCGCTGTTGTCGTCCGCTGTTTCACCAGCGACTTGACCAAAGATACCTGCACCACCTTCAGCTGTGATGTTACATAGATCGTCGGTACATGTGTTGTGACGACCAAAACCGCTGATAATCACACCACCCCATTCGAATGGGCCTTCATAATCTTCATCTTCCGAACTGAAGATAATGGGCGCGTCCGCTGTACCAACAGCCATGATGTTTGCACCACGGTTGATCTGAAGTACCGCAGCGGTTTGGAAAGTACCGTCAGAGGCTGTCAGACCCTTAACTTCAACACCAGGCTCGATGGTCAAAGTAGGTGTCGTCAGCGTGTCTCCGTTCTCCAGTGTGTTCTCAGTTGCCATGTTGGCGGAACCGTTACCAAACTGAACACGACCGTTGAGTGTGTAGGTATTGCCAGCAGCAAGCGTCAGATCAGAATTGTACGACCCGCTCAGCTCACACACGTCCGCGGAAGTCTCAGTTGTACCGTCTGGACAAGGAACTTCGTCTGTTTCGGGCTCTGGCTCTGGCTCGGGCTCAGGTGCTGGAGCTGGGTTGTTAGTGGTGTTGTTACTGTTGCTCTGACTGTTGTCAGTCGTTGGAGCGTCAATAACGATGGTGGCCTCATCACCCTCACTACACCCTGACAGGCCCACCAGGGCCCCAGAGGCTAATAGCGCCATTACTAGCTGCTTGTTCATTACACATTTCTCCCTAGTGGAATAACGACATGACGTCGGTGGTGTTGCATTAAATTTCCCAGTCGATACCAACTTGGAAACTGGTGCCTCGCTCGTACCGCTGGAAGACTCTGCCTCCCTGCGTGTACTCAAATTCTTCATTCAATAAATTGTTGACCTTGGCGCGCAGCGACAGCGCTTCGGAGATGTCCCAGCGATAGACCAACTGAACATCCAATCGTGGCTCTAGGATCACGTCCGCGGCACCTTGAATGCCACGGTCAGCGACCGTATCTCCGTTTTGGTTTAACAGAAGTGTCACCTGCTGATCAGAGGCGAAGTTGTCATAACCAATAATCAGGTTCGCCGTGTACTCGGGCTGCCCCTGCATGGCTCTGATCA
>CAJXZI010000266.1 GCA_913063005.1 uncultured Halieaceae bacterium
GTGGGTGAGTCTGGCGAAGTGGTTGTCCGCGGTCCCCACACTATGATGGGTTATTGGAACAAGCCCGCTGAAACCGAAAAGGCCCTCAAAGATGGCTGGGTCTACACCGGCGATGCCGGGCTCTTTGACGAAAACGGCTATCTCTACATTGTCGACCGGCTCAAGGACATGGTGGTAACGGGTGGTGAGAACGTCTTTACCACTGAAGTCGAGAACGCTCTGATAAGCCACGACGCCGTGCAAGACGTCTCGGTCATTGGCATCCCGCACGAAGAGTGGGGCGAAGCCGTCCATGCGATTGTGATACTTCACGCGGGAGCCACTGCCAGCGAAGATGAGCTAGTCGCCCACTGTCGTGCGAGTATTGCGGGCTACAAAATTCCAAAAGGGTTTACATTTAGGGACGAGCCGATGCCGCTTTCTGGGGCTGGCAAAGTCCTTAAAACAGAGCTTCGCAAACCCTTCTGGGACGGCTTAGATCGGCAGGTTAACTAATCCAGTTATTTCCACCGATTAAGTGTCTCTAGAAGATCTAAAGCTACGAGCGCCTATTTTTCAAGCACCCATGGCCGGCGTATCAACCCCCGAGCTCGCCGCTGCCGTTAGTAATGCAGGTGGTTTGGGGGCGCTTGGCTTAGGTGCTTCAAACTGGGAGAGTGCTGCTGCTCAAGTCAGCGCGTTTCGCACACTGAGCAGCGGCCCTTTACACCTTAATTTTTTCTGTCACGACGAGCCTGAGCGCAATCCAACTCTAGAGGCTGCATGGTTAGCGCGTTTCTCGTCCGAGTTTGCAGCGCTCAAAGCCACTCTGCCGGATGCATTGAAAAGTCCTTACACCAGCGCGAAAGATACCCCGCAACTGGTCGACTTCGTCAAAGAGTATCGCCCCGAGCTCATCAGCTTTCACTTTGGATTACCCAACCCCGAGATTTTGAGTGCTATCAAGCAATTGGAAATCCCTGTTCTTGTTAGCACTACCAATGTCGAAGATGCCGAGCTTGCATTGAGTGCCGGTATCGATGGACTGATTGCGCAAGGTATTGAAGCGGGAGGGCATCGCGGGACGTTTGACCCGTCTTCCGATTACGACTTCTCGAATACCGCCCTAACCACGCTTGAGTTGGTAGAACGACTAGGGTCTTTGACTGCGCGTCCGATTGTGGCTGCTGGTGGGATTATGAGCGGCATCGATATAGCCACTGCGCTCAACATAGGCGCCAATGCGGTGCAGCTAGGTTCCGCCTTTCTACTGTGTCCCGAGTCCGGCGCAAATGAGGATTATCGAGACCAAATACGAAAGGCACGAGGGTCGGGCACCGTGGTGACGCGCGCAATCTCCGGGCGCGCAGCACGAGGTATCAGCAATAAAATGACTAATGTTGGGGACACAGCGAGGACCCAAGATATTCCCCCCTATCCCATCGCCTACGATCTTTCCAAGCAATTAAACGCGCTCGCGCTTGAGCAAGGTGGATCAGGCTATGGGGCGTATTGGGCAGGTACCGGTATCGCTAACGTGCGCGAACTTCCAGCGAGCGATTTGATAGATCAGCTAATGAGCGAAACAGAGGCTGCTTTCAAACCTCGGTAATTCTTTTTAAACGACTGGCTGCGTTGCAAGCGCTTGCCGTAAAAGGGCTACCTATCCGCTTTACGAGCATCTCCCGTCAAAGAAGTGCCTCCTCGCCATGCGATTGCTAGGTCAAGCGAGCACTGCTTCGAACGCTGTTAAACACCGATTGATATTGACGTCGTTACTGCTCGTTCCCATTAGACCAATGCGCCATTGCTTTCCTGCAAGCTCACCAAGACCGGCACCGACTTCGAGGTCGAACTCGTTTAAGAGTCGCCCTCTAATCTTGGCGTCGTCTAATCCATCTGGGATAAGCACTGAATTGAGCTGAGGTAAGCGCCATTGTTCAGCGACCGCCATTTCAAGACCCAGCTTAGAGAGTCCCGCGGCTAGCTTTAGATGATTCGCTTTGTGACGCGCAAAGCTCGCTTCAAGCCCTTCTTCCTCGAGCATCAACAGTGCCTCGTGAATGGCATATACCGCATTCACAGGCGCAGTGTGGTGATAGGAGCGCTTCGCCCCCTCACCCCAATAACCCATGATGAGGTTCATATCCAAGAACCAGCTCTGAACCTTGTGCTTTCTTGCCTGAATCGCGGCAACGGCATCGTCAGAAAAAGTAATCGGCGAGATTCCGGGCAGGCCAGAAAGGCATTTCTGAGTACCCGAATAAACCACGTCGGCACCCCAAGCATCTGCCTGTAGATCGATACCGGCGAGCGAGGTTACGGCATCCATAATCACCAACATGCCCGCTGATTTTGCCAGCCGGCAGAGTGTCTCAGCGTCACTTCTGACACCTGTAGAGGTCTCTGCGTGAACAAATGCAACGACCTTTGCGTCAGGATGCTCTTTTATCGCAGCTTCTAGCTTCTCAGGGTCGACTGGATCGCCCCAACGATCCATAACCATGACGGCCGTCGCTCCACAGCGTTCAACGTTCTCTTTCATACGCCCGCCGAAGACACCGTTCTGGCAGACGATTACCTTATCACCACACTCCACCAGATTGACAAAGGCAGCCTCCATACCAGCGGAGCCTGGCGCTGACAGCGGAATCGTCAGTTCATTCTCGGTTTGAAAGGCGTATTGAAGCAAACCCTTTACATCATCCATGAGCTCTACAAAAAGCGGATCCAGGTGACCGATGGTGGGACGTGCCGACGCCGCGAGTACCCGAGGTGAAACATCCGAGGGACCGGGGCCCATTAAGGTACGTACCGGTGGATGAAAGGTTGATGACTTTGCTTTTGATCGTGACATGCTGCCTCCAAGCTAGGGTCGAAATAATGCACTAAGCACAGGAATGATGCGACTCATGTGCATCATTTGACTGAATACATGCCATTCGATTTGGTTCAACGAGCGAGCATCCGTACACTGCGGGGATGGCAGACACACCCATACTTTATTCCTTTCGGCGCTGCCCTTACGCAATGCGTGCGCGCATGAGCATTGCTTACTCGGGCGCACAGGTCGAACTACGCGAGGTAGTGCTCAAAGACAAGCCGCCAGCCATGCTCGAGGTATCTCCAAAAGGTACCGTTCCCGTATTAATCGATATCGACGGTACAGTCATCGAAGAGAGTCTTGACGTCATGCGATGGGCGCTCGCTCAACATGACCCCGAAAACTGGCTAGACGGCTTGGGTCTTGACGACCCGCTTATTTCAGCCTCTGATGATGAATTCAAGCACTGGCTCGATCGCTATAAGTATGCGGTTCGATTCCCAGAGCACAGCGAACAGTGGTACCGCAAGCAAGGCGAGCTTTTTCCTGATCAGCTTGAGCAATTACTGACT
>CAJXZI010000267.1 GCA_913063005.1 uncultured Halieaceae bacterium
GGACTACGGTCGTCAAGCTTGTGTACATCTCCGGCACACACCGGGAAACACGACGGGTGAGGTCAATGGCGCAAAAGAAATTTTAGCGAATGCAGTCGCTCTGAAAGCACCGGCTTGCATCAACCACATTAACAGCGCAGGTTGGGGCCAAGTACAGAGGCTCCTGACAAATCTTCGCGCGCAGAGTTTCAACGTCTGGGGCGATGTCTATCCCTACGAGGCGGGGTCAACCTCCATCAATGCAGTATTTTTTAGACCTGAGATATTAGAAGACAAGCTAGGCTGGAAATACGAGGAACGTTTGTACGATCCTGAGTTAAATCGCTTCCTTTCGAAGCAGGACTACCTTGAGTTGGTGGAGTCAGATCCAGTGCGCGCTGTCATCATCTATAAATCAAGCGCTGACGAAATTATCGAGTGGCTTCAGCTTGAGGGTGTCGTCATTGCCAGTGATGGTATGCCTCTGTTTGGCGAGTGGGACGATAAGCACGAAGAACTTCCCAACACCCACCCACGCCGTGCAGGAACTCGCGCAAAATCACTGCGGTTAGCCAGAGAGCATGATCTTGATATGGTCAAAATGATCGCTGCGTTATCTACTAACGCAGCGGTCCACCTCGGAAACACTGGCTTAAAAGCCATGCAAGAGCGAGGACGCATACAAAAAGGGATGATCGCCGATCTCACCCTTTTTGATCCCGGCACCGTCACCGACAACGCAAACTACGCCAACGGCTTACCCACAAGTACAGGGGTCGAATACGTTCTGGTCAGTGGTCAAATCGCACTCGAACGCGGCGAGGTGGTCGAGGCCACAAGGGCGGGTAAAGCGCTGAGATTTGAAAGTAACAACCGATAAATCAGCGCACTTAACCTTGGTACGAGGTGCTTTAAGGCGCGTCAACGCTTGACGTATGAGACCTTAAGAATGCTCAGTGTCTTACGTTAGGCTGTCTCAGACAGCCGACACTTATTCAGCCTCTCTAGAGAGAAGACTTCGGGCCTTTTCAAGATCGCCTAAACACGCTTTAACTGAGGTCATAAGCTCCACTTGAGTTGGCCCATCTTCACTGGCTAATCGCTGTCGAGCGCCACCGATCGTATAGCCCTCTTCGTAGAGCAGGCTTCTTATAGCGCGGACCAATTCCACGTCGCCTCGACGATAGTATCGGCGGTTTCCCCGGCGCTTCACAGGCTTTAACTGTGGAAACTCGGCTTCCCAATAACGGAGAACATGTGACTTAACCGCGCACAGCGTGCTCACTTCACCAATCGTAAAATAACGCTTCCCGGGAATCGGCGGAAGTTCGTTGTTGTGTGTAGGCTCAAGCATCGCCCTGCATCTTCTCCACACGCTTACGCAGCTTCTGTCCGGGCTTAAAGGTCACGACACGTCGTGCAGAGATAGCGACTTCCTCGCCTGTCTTGGGGTTTCGACCTGGCCGCGTGCCTTTGTCGCGTAAATCAAAATTGCCAAACCCTGAGAGCTTTACTTGCTCGTTATTTTCGAGACAAATACGAATTTCTTCGAAGAACTGTTCTACCAGTTCTTTTGCTTCGCGCTTGTTGAACCCCAGCTCTTCAAAAAGCTTATCGGCCATCTCTGATTTCGTTAATGCGGACATATTATTTTTAGCTTCGCAGTTCGATATCTAATTTGGACTTCAAAGTCTCCAGTACGCTATCTATCGCGCCGGCTACCTCTGATTCGTCGAGGGTGCGACTTTGATCTTGGAAAGTCAAACCAATGGCAAGACTTTTCTTGCCCTGTGGCAAGCCCGTGCCCTCATAGACATCAAACAGGTCAAGCTTGGTCATGAGTGATCCCGCAGCGTCTCGAACGAGTGACATAACCTCACCCGAGGAAATCGCTTTATCCACAACCAACGCGAGATCTCGACGCGTCTCGGGATATTTAGAGATATCTTGATAGGCCGGCATGGCCACTTCAGTGACAACCGACTGCTCAAGCTCGGCCACAACCGTATTTGCAGGGACACCCATCGCTTTGCGAACCGATGGATGAATCGCACCCATGCGTCCGACTTCTTGACCATCTAACAAAATAGCGGCGCTTTGGCCGTCGTGCAGCCCCGGATAAACCCTTGGCTCAAAGGTGATGCGCCCAGCGAGGCTTGCCAATAGTGCCTCAACGGTACCTTTGAGATCGTAAAAATCGGCTGCGGCCTTTTCGCCTGACCAACCTTCCGCGTCTCTCAAACCCGATAGAGCTAGCGCCACCATAGGCACCTGCTCAGTCTGCTCTGCCGGCAAGAACTTGAGCCCTGTCTCGAACAACCTTACCCGGCTTTGCTGCCGGCTAGTGTTATGCGCTATCGCCTTGACCAAGCCAGGAATCAAACTCGTACGCATCACAGCTAGGTCTGTCGAGATCGGGTTTCGTAG
The DNA here is from genome assembly GCA_913063005.1 of uncultured Halieaceae bacterium. Taxonomy (GTDB): domain Bacteria; phylum Pseudomonadota; class Gammaproteobacteria; order Pseudomonadales; family Halieaceae; genus Luminiphilus. The sequence goes on from CAJXZI010000267.1 coordinate 2,407, forward strand.
AGGGACAGGAGCCAAGTCAGGATCAAAGAAGGCTTGTATCTCTGGCGCGACAAAACTGAATGTCACTGCCTCAAAATAACCACGCGCGACCAATTCGTTTTTAGCGTTACGCAAGAGGCGTCGCGTCTCGGGTACGGGTGTTGGAATAAGGTCACCGGTAATCCGCTGTGAGGGCACCGCGTCATAACCAATGACACGCGCTAGCTCCTCGATCAAATCCACCTCGAGCCCCATATCGAATCGCCAACTTGGCGCTGTACACAACCAACCCTGTTCATGCGTGACGACCCAGAAGCCAAGCCCCTCGAGGATTCGCTCAACTGTTACGCGATCGATGGCAAGACCTAAAAGCTTCTCGATTTGCGTCTCACGCAGCAATACAGGCTCGTTGACCGGTAAATCGGCCTCCGCCGCCACTTCTGTAATTGGACCGGGCTCTCCACCAACTGCATCTAAAAAGAGCCGTGTCGCGCGCTCTATAGCCTGACGCTGTAATTGGAAATCCACACCCCGCTCGTAACGATGTGAAGCGTCTGTATGAAGGCCGTAAGACCGTGCTCGCCCCGCCATTAGTTCAGGCGTAAAAAAGGCGCTCTCTAGAAATAGACTTGTTGTTGACTCACTAACACCACTCGCCTCACCGCCCATGATGCCTGCCATCGCCAACGGCTTGTCATGGTCTGCGATAACCAAGGTGCCTGGCTGAAGCGTTTGTTCTGTGCCATCCAACAGCGTCAGCGTCTCACCGTCACTGCATTCACGTACGACGATACCGCCGCTCAGCTGGTTGAGGTCGAAGGCATGGAGTGGCTGACCCAACTCCAAGAGTACATAGTTTGTAACATCCACTGCAGCATCAATCGAGCGGAGCCCAGCGCGTTCCAATCGCTCGCGCATGTAATCGGGTGTCGGACGAGAGAGGTCAACATTCTTGATAACCCGCCCAAGGTAGCG
>CAJXZI010000268.1 GCA_913063005.1 uncultured Halieaceae bacterium
GCCCCTTTTGCATTTACTGGAACTGGTGAAAGACTGAGCACGCGCCGGTACGGCGCGGGTGGCCAACACGACGTTGGCCGGTCGCGGAGGCCATGGAAGGCCGAGAGCGACCTCAATCGGCCGGCACGAGCCTGCGGGGCCCACGGACACACGAGTTTTACTTCTCTCTCCGGTCATGGGACGGGCTATTGACCCGGAGAAAATGTTATCAAGTCGCCCTCCTAGGCTTAGGGGTTTGGAGAACGCGATCACCGAAGGCCGTATTAATCTCCCCCAGCAGGCACGCGTCGTGACAGGCAGAGACGACGACGTTTGCACCTACCGAACAGCCGTCGCCCAATGCGGGAAATTAGGCATTGAGGATCTATCTATTGCTGAGGATGAAGGACACAACATGAGCCACGCGTTGGTTTCAAAAGTCGTCACTGACTTTTTAACTGGAGTTAATTAGCGGTTTTGTAACGGTTACAAAAATCACTTCAGCGCTTTCTGTCTTTCGCAGGAGTGTCGTATTGATCCCAATCAGGCTCATGCTCACTTGATTCTGCCGCGTCCGCCTTCGAGCACTCTTCCAAAATGCGGAGTCGCCTTGGTGCGCGTTCCTCGCCAAATTCCTCGAGGTGGGCCTTATCGATCACGGCTTGAATTTCAGCTCTGGTGACCAGTTCAATAAGGTATGCAGCAGCTACAAACTCCTCTATCTTGGAAGAGAGATTCGCATCAGAGCGAGGGACGACTAATGGTGTATCTGAGATTTTCCAGTACTCATATTGTAGCGATCTACTTGACCGTCTTTTCTGCGTTTCTAGCAGCAGGTCAATCACTTTCGGCAGAAGCAGATCGGCCCGCTCGGGGAGATATTTTTCTATCTGACTTTTATCGGTTCGATCAAAGCTTGCCAGAGCGACCCGGTCTTGTCTTACGAACAGAACCGCTGGGTTCACAACAGTCTCTGAGCGAAGCGGGTTCGAATCTACGCTTGCTTTACACGTCAACAGACGGAATTACGAATACCCGAACTGTGCCGGTGTCCGGTGCCTTATATTTGCCCAAAGGTGAACCACCGCCTGGTGGATGGCCTCTGCTTGCTTGGACCCACGGTACTGTTGGTATCGCCGATTCTTGCGCACCTTCCTGGAGTGGCCGACAAGCGCAGGACGAGGCCTATTTGAATCAATTTTTGGCAACGGGGTTTGCCATCGTAGCGTCGGATTACCAAGGTCTAGGAACCGAGGGTACGCATCCCTATCTTGCATCACGGCCGGCCGCCTACAGTAATTTGGATATGATCCGGGCGGTCCAAGGTGAGCCCTTTCCCGTTTCAAAAGAGGTCATCCTAATAGGTCAGTCTCAGGGCGCGGGTGCTGCGGTCGCTTCTGCTGGCTATGTTTCAAGCTACGCACCGGAGCTCAGCATAATCGGGGTGGTCGCAACAGGAGTCCCGTTTTTTGTGCCCGCGATTTTTGAGGCGATGGAGCGCTTGAGAAATCCCCACAAGCCTGATCCTCTGCTCGGGTACTCTTTTTTTGCAATGACACTGACAGAGCAGCTTGATGCTGAATTCTCACTGTCAGCTTACGTGTCTGAGAAAGCGATGCCGATCGCCTCGCGGGTCGATGATCTCTGCTACCGAGAGATGAAAGCGCTGGTAACCAAGGCCGAACTCACTTATTCGCAGTCTTTTGCACGGTCACCGAGGCAGGTTTTGTTCAAAAGCTTTGACGCGATGTCGTATCCCAACGTTGCTTTTGATTTTCCCGTGTTTGTAGGAACCGGGGGGCTTGATCGAGACACGCCGCCTAAAATGCAACGAATGTTAATCAGCAAAATGTGCGAGGCAGGAACCGCAGTGTTTTCGAAGTACTATCCAGATTTAGATCACAGAGGCGTTGTGCCGGGTGCAACGGCAGATGTACTTAACTTTGTGAAGCGCCGATTTACTGGAGGTGAGATTGAGACGACATGTGTTCAATCTGAGTGACTGAGAATCGTGGCAGAGTTGACGTTCGAAGTACGCATTGGACTGGATACGAAGAGATAGAAGTGCACCTCTCCCCTACGTCTTGAGCCCTGCCTCACACATCGTATTACAGTGTACTGAGTTCAACATTCTCTGCATCAGCCAAGGCGGTATAGACAACTAGACTAGGGTCTTACCGCACTAGATTGGCAAGGGACCACTGGTGACTCCGCTTTCAAAGATCCATGGCCGCACCCTGTGCTTCTCGTTTTAATGGCGTCCACTTTGCCCTATGCACGTGGCGCTGTCACCGGCCCGTAATCTGGCCTTACGGTATGCCAACAAGCTTGTGCATTTGAATACTCAGCCGCCATTGAGGATTCGCTTTACAGTACTCAATTGCAGCAGCCGTATTTTCGTTAACGACGGGACCATCCATCGGCTGCAAGAAGAAGTAGTCAAACTCAAGTTCAGAGAAGCGATCAGGCATTGCTAAGTCTTGAGGGTAAACCAGCTTCAACTCCTGCCCACTTTTTAGCTTGAGCGGGGCATTCGCCTTTGGACTCACACAAATCCAATCAATCCCAGCTGGCGCATCGATGGTGCCGTTTGTTTCAACTGCAATCTCAAAACCTCGCGCATGCAACTCGTCGATGAGTTCACGATCCAGTTGCAAAAGCGGCTCCCCACCTGTGAAGACGACATAGGGGACGCCTGCGGTGTTGATTCTGGATGGCCATTGACGCTCTACGGCGGACGCCAGCGCGTCCGGGGAGCTAAACTTTCCGCCACCCTCACCATCAGTTCCTACAAAATCGGTATCGCAAAAGTTACAAATCGCCTCAGCGCGGTCACGTTCCAACCCCGACCAGAGATTACAACCGGCAAATCGACAGAACACGGCGGGACGACCTGCTTGGGCACCCTCTCCCTGAAGTGTGAAAAATAGCTCTTTAACCGAATACGTCATTTGTCTGCTCTAAATGGGCAAAGCCGGCCCAAGCGAACCCCAGGTCAAGGTAACGCCGTTCCCGGGTGTCTGTTGCAAGTCAATTCGATCTAACGCGGGTAGTGCGTCATCGAGCCGCTCGCGCATCCACAGCGCGACCGAAGCACTATCCCCATCCTCAATACCTTCGAGATGATCGAGCCGATAGTGATCCAGCTGCTTATAGGTTGGCTTAAAAATTTCTTTCACGTCGCCATAGTCCACCGTCCAACCTAGCGTGCGATCTAAGTCCGCAGAGAGGTGCAAGCGCACCAGGTAACTGTGGCCGTGAAGCTGCGCTTGGGGAACACTCTCAGGCGCGTTTTTTAATCTTACGGCAGTCCATGGTAGCAGCACCATCGTGAACTTCACCAATCTTGTGGCTTACTCCTG
>CAJXZI010000269.1 GCA_913063005.1 uncultured Halieaceae bacterium
CGCCTGTCGTCTTCGGCCTCTACGGCAGAGTAGCGCCCGCCTCGCGGGTCTTTCTCGCAATGCTGTGTGGTATGACAACCCTCCTCATTTGGATTGCACTTGGGCTGAGCAGCCTACTTCACGAAGTGTTCCCGGGACTGATCGTATCCACCGCTATCTACCTCGTTTTTTCCGAGCACGTGGACGACGAGTACGTGGACAACAGTCATGCTGACGAAGAGCAGAAGGTCGGCGCGGCTTAGGCTGTGTCCTGGGACCTGATAATCGAGCTACACTGCAACGCAGTGACTGGGGATAAACAACCGTGAATGACGACATACAAGCAAAGCTGAGAGAGCTTCCCGCAGTCAGTGTCGTGCTCGAAGAGATGACTGACGATATTGCGCGCCATGGTCATCAAGCCGTGACCAAAGCAGTACGAGAGCACCTATCCCTCCTCCGAGAACAACTTCAGCGGGGCGAGACTGCGGATATTGCAGTAGAGGGCGTTCTATCAAGCGTACGACGAATGCTCAGCAACCAAAATCAATCAACGCTTTTGCCGGTTTTCAATCTCACGGGAATCGTCCTACATAGCAACCTCGGGCGTGCTTCTCTGTCGGAAGCCGCCATCGCCGCTATGTCAAAAATCGCATCAGGCGCATCTACCCTCGAATACGACATCTCCGAGGGCAAACGTGGTGACCGAGACAGCCACATTGAAGCGATTATTTGTGAACTGACGGGGGCCGAGGCCGCGACCGTGGTTAACAACAACGCGGCGGCTGTTTTACTTACGCTGAATACGCTCGCGTTAAACAAGTCCGTGCCCGTATCACGCGGTGAATTGGTGGAAATTGGCGGTTCATTTCGCGTTCCTGACATCATGAGTCGGTCTGGGTGTCGGCTGATCGAAGTTGGCACGACGAACCGCACGCATCTAGCCGATTATGCAGACGCGATTGATGCCGACACTGCATTGCTCATGCGCGTGCATACCAGTAATTACCGCATTGAAGGTTTCACGAAAGCAGTGCCCGAAAGAGAGCTCGCGCACTTGGCGGCGCAACACGATCTCCCGTTCGTCGTCGACATGGGTTGTGGCAATTTGATTGACCTAAAGGCGCTTGGCTTGCCCCATGAAGCTACCGCATGGGAGACACTAAAGAACGGTGCAGACCTCGTTTTATTCAGCGGCGACAAGTTACTCGGTGGTCCTCAGGCGGGCATTATTGCGGGTGAGAAGTCGCTGATCGCGCAGATCAAGAAGAACCCTATCAAGCGCGCGCTTAGGCTCGATAAACTGACACTTGCCGGGTTGGAAGCCACGCTCCAGCTGTATCGCAACCCTGATGCGCTTACCTCCCAATTGCCCACGCTCCGCTTGCTTACGCGCAGCGAAGCCGATGTGCGGTCACAGGCGGAGCGGCTATGTAACCTCGTGACAAAAGCATTGGGAAACAGCTACTCGGTAGATATTGCCAACCTTTCGAGTCAAATAGGCAGTGGTTCATTCCCCGTCGAAGTTCTGCCTAGTGCAGGCCTTGCGATCTCATCAAAAAGCGGTGAGGACGGTGAGCTACGCGCGCTCGATCGACGCTTTCACGAGCTACCCAACCCCATTATCGGTCGTATAAGCAACGGCGTGTTGCTTCTTGATTTGAGGTGCCTCGAGCCTAACCACGAACGTCAGTTTGTTGAGCAGTTAAAAGATCTCTCGCTGTGATTATTGCAACCGCGGGACATGTGGATCACGGCAAGACGTCGCTGGTCAAAGCACTGACGGGCGTCGACACCGACACCCTCGCTGAAGAAAAAGCACGCGGGCTGACCATCAACCTCGGCTATGCCTACTTGCCGGCAGACGCAGGCGAACCGATTGCCTTTATTGATGTCCCGGGACACCATCGCTTTATCAACAATATGATCGCTGGCGCCTCAAGCATCGATCGCGCCCTACTCATTGTCGCCGCGGACGACGGACCCATGCCTCAAACGCGCGAACATCTTGATGTGCTGATGCTACTCGGCGTTAAACACATAGACGCGGTGATAACGAAGATCGATCGTTGCTCATCGGTGCAGGTCGATGCTGCGGTGAAGGCGGCCAAACATCTCATCTACGAAGCCACAGCCGTTGAACCGCAAATCTTTAGCGTCTCCAGTACCAACGGAACGGGCATCGAAGAGCTGAGAGCCCATCTGTTAAGTGTCGAGCAGCACTCCGGCGAACACTGTGAACAGCAGTGCTTTCGGCTATCGATTGATCGTCGATTTCACATCAAAGGCGCAGGTATTGTCGTTACTGGAACCGCTAGCGCAGGACAGGTTTCAGTTGGCGACACCGTAAAACTGTTACCCCAAGACCTTGAGCTGCGTATTCGGGAGGTCCGGGCCAATGATGTAAAAGCCGATAGTGCGCATGCAAGACAGCGTGTAGCGCTCTGCGTGTCGGGCAAGATTACGCTTGACGACATCCATCGGGGAGACACCTTGGTCGATCCGAGCGCTGTGGGTTTATCTGAACGAATCGATGTCTCCCTGAGGTTACTTCCCAATGTTTCGAGGGCGGTAAAGCATCTATCACCCGTGAAACTCCATATTGGCGCAAAGCGTGTCGCGGCAAAGCTTGCTCTGATCAACCACTCAGACAACCGATTATCTGCCGGTAACGAGGCGATGGCGCAGTTAATACTCGATGAGTCTCTGTGCACCACCAGAGGTGAACGATTTGTCATTCGAGATGACTCAGAAACCCACACTCTTGGTGGAGGCTTTGTCCTCGACCCGAGCGGCCCAAAATACGGAAAGGCCAAACCAGAGCGCTTGATCTGGTTAGAAGCGCTTCGCAAAGACAAGTTGGACCTTGCTGTATCGTCGCTGATTGAAATGGGCCAGTGTGTCGATTTGGAGCGACTTGCCGCCTGTTTCAACCAGAAACAGCCTTCAGCTTCCTTGGTTATGCCCGATAACTGCTTAACGTTCCAATCAGGCGGAAAACCTTGGATCGTCAGAAAAACCAAGCTGGCCGAGACGCGCTCCCTCTTGCTTAGCACGGTAGAAAAGGAACTCGTAAAAGAGCAGCGCGAAACCGGTGGATCTGCGCGAGGTATCGCTAAAGATAAACTCATTTCTTCCTTGCGCAGTCAGTCGCACCCTGTACTCACGGACGCGACCCTGACCGCCTTAATCAGCAAGGGTGAACTGAAGAGCTCTGAAGGACGAGTTCAGCTGCCCACGGATTCAAATCAGTCGACGCAGCTTGACAGCAGTTGGCTCAATCTTCGCAGCGCCCTGGCTAAATCGGGATTCCAGATTCCTGTTCTTTCAGAGTTACAAACAGCAGCTGGGCTA
>CAJXZI010000270.1 GCA_913063005.1 uncultured Halieaceae bacterium
TGTACAGTGCGCGACAAAACCCACGGTGTGCCTACGTTGATTCTCGGCACTCCCTAATTATCCCGAGCTGATAACCCGAACTGATCACCTCGAATGTACTATCCACGTTTCATTTTAAGGCTTTCCATATGAGTGCCGATACCACCTCTTATATCCTCTCAATGTCGTGCGCGGACCAATTGGGCGTGGTTTCTCGATCTACGGGCTTACTTGCTGATTGTGGTGCCTTTATTACCGAAATCTCGAATTTTTCTGACCAGGTAAGTAAAACGTTTCATTTGCGGTGTGTGTTTGACGATCGTCAGATGACGATGCCCTTTGAGACGTTTAAAGAACGCTTCGCAAGCCTCGCCTCCTCTTATGGGATGCAATACACGTTACGGTCCAAAGAGCAGCGACCCAAGGTGCTGATCGCGGTCTCCCATTACGATCATTGCTTAAACGTCCTATTGAACCGATGGCATTCAGATACGCTTCCCGCCGATATTGTCGGTGTTGTCAGTAACCATGAGACCTGTCGAGCCTTAACCGAATTTTACGGTTTACCCTTCCACTTTTTGCCGATTACAAAAGAGACCAAGCCAGAGCAAGAACGCCAAATTTTGGACGTTATGGAGGCAAACGACGTGGACTTACTGGTATTAGCGCGTTACATGCAAATTTTGTCAGACGAGATGTGCAGTCGTGTAGCGGGCCGCGCTATTAATATCCACCACTCGTTCCTACCTGGCTTTAAAGGTGCCAAGCCGTACCACCAAGCCTACGAGCGGGGCGTAAAGGTTATAGGCGCGACAGCCCACTATGTGACTGCGGATTTAGATGAAGGTCCTATTATTGTTCAGGAAGTAAGGTCTATTGACCATGAGACCAGCATTCAAGAAATGGTCTCACTCGGTCGTGACAACGAGGCAACCGCGCTGTCTCACGCAGTCCGCTTACATTGTGAGGACCGCGTGCAGCTTAATGGGCAGCGCACCGTCATTTTGTGATCCGCGTATAGCGCACTAGCGCGCTCCGAAAGATGCGGCGAGTGCAGCCATCGCAGCGTCAACATGTGCATGATAGTTGGTGTCGACAGCTGCGGGTGCGTTGCTATGTACCGATATCACGACATCGTTCGTTGGATCGATGTAGATGTATTGTCCGAAGATGCCAGCAGCCATAAAGGCGCCATTACCTTGCAGCCACCACTTGTAGCCGTATCCTTCGAAACTGTTAGAGGGTGTGGTCGCATTACGCATCCAGTTTTCCGGAAGTATCGACTCTCCAGAGGCGTTCACGCCGCCGTTCTTTACGAAGATACCCAAGCGCGCGTAGTCGCGAATAGACGCGCTGATACAACAGCCGCCGGTCTCGCCCGCAAACGGCGCTGATTGAAGCCAATTCGCCGCGTGCTCCATGCCAAAGCCTTGCCAAATTTTGGCGTTCATATAGTCAGCAGCTGAGTTGCCGATAGCGGCGCGCAGCACCTCACCAAGTAGATTACTCTCTGCAGTGTTGTAGTTAAACACGGTACCAGGCTTGTGCTTCTGCGGCAGTTTGCTCAGGTAGTCAGTGAGTGCTACGCCCTGTAGCGTGCCTGCGACAGAGACGTCTGATTCGGGGTCGGTGTAGTCCTCGTTCCAGGCAATGCCTGAGGACATTTGCAGAATATTCTTCAGCGTGACACGCCCGTAGTCTGAGCCCTTCAGACGCGGCAGATAGTCCTCAACTTTGTCATCCACGCTGCCAATAAAGCCGTCCTTGATGGCAGCGCCGATCAGCGTTGACGTAAACGATTTGGTGACTGAGAAAGAGATCCACGTTGATTCAGGGCCATGATCTGCTGCGTAGTGCTCAAGTTTAATGGTGTTGCCGTCAACGACAGCCATTCCCATCAACGGCTCGCGGCTGAGCAGATCGGCGACAGTAAATGTCTCGCCGTCGACCGTATACGTGACTGAAAGAAGATCGTCATTGATCTTTGTCTCTAGTGCATAAGGCGAGGCAGAGGGGTAGAGCGGTCTCGTTGGCATCCACGCATTGGTGTGGGCAAAAGCAATCCTCCGGTCAGCGTTTGGGTAGAGAAGGACGTTGGTGTCGAGATCACCTGACTTTAGTCGATCCACAAATGCGTCAATTTGCGCCTGTGTAGCCGCATGCGCCGAGAGTGAAAAAGCAGTTGCGGCCAGTGCTGTTAGGAGCGTTGCTGGGAGTAATCGCATATGTTTACCTTTTTGTTATGACGTTCGTCGTTCGTCGTTGCTCGCTTTCTAGGCCAAGCAAGTGGTTTCTTAATCACACCGCTCTCATAAGTTTCTTGTGTCTATTCGTTCTCGGCAGTGCCGCTATGCCGATCAAACCACGCCAAGATATTATTCACTTTGGCGATGAGATTCGAAGGACGTGCATAAATACTATGGCTTGCACCCGGGATTCTAACCATGAGGGTGTCGATGCCACGATGTTTGAGCGCTTGGTAGTACTGCTCGGTCTCGCTCATTGGCGTTCGGTAGTCGGCTTCACCCGTGAGTAACATCGTGGGCGTTGAGACATTACCTACCAAAGATAGGGGAGAACGCTTCCAATAGCCCTCGTAGTCTTCCCAGGGTGGTGCATCGAACCACGTGGTCGCAAAGTAGTAGTTGAGGTCCGCTGTTAAAACGAAACTCGCCCAGTTGATCACGGGTTTTGCAACGACTGCTGCGCGGAACCGGTCGGTTTTACCCACGATCCAGGCGGTCAATACGCCGCCGCCAGAACCACCGGTAACGTACAGCTGGTCGGCGTCGACGTAGCCGCGATCGATGAGCGCATCGACTCCCGACATCAAGTCGTCGTAGTCGTAGCCGGGGTAGGCTAGATCGATGGTATTCGCAAATTCTTCACCATAACTCGTACTGCCGCGGGGGTTTGTATAGAACACCACATATCCGGCTGCCGCGTAGAGCTGAGCTTCGGTTGAATAGTTAGGTCCATAGGCCGAGTGCGGGCCGCCATGGATCTCCAAGATCATTGGGTAGGATTTCTCAGGGTCGAAACCGGGTGGTTTCATAACCCATCCCTCAATTTCGAGTCCGTCGTGTGATGAAGCCCAGGTCATTCGCTCAACGCGTGCCATCTCGCGTTGACCCATGAGGTCGCTGTTGAGATCCGTGAGCACTCGGGGTTGTTTACCTGGCTGCAGTAAAGCGAGGTCCGCTGGGCGATCGTCACGGCCCAGTGTGAACGCAAGTTGGTTCTTGCCCCCCACTGAGAACGCGCCGCTGGTGTAGGGGCGACCGAGTGCCGTGCCGCCAAGGACGGCGCCTGATTGCTTAAGCTTGCCTTTCAAAT
>CAJXZI010000271.1 GCA_913063005.1 uncultured Halieaceae bacterium
CGTCACGTAAGGCCGACGTCTGCGACGCCGTGGCTGAAGAGCTGGGTCCCAATTGCATCTCCCTGCCTCAAGACGTTAGCACGGTTGCGGGTTGCCAGATGCTGGCGGATGCTTATTTTTCGCACGAGAAGTCTCTCGATATTTTGGTCAACAACGCGGGCGCAGCCTGGGGTGAGGACTTCTCTACCTTCCCTGAGAGCGGCTGGGACAAAGTGATGGATCTCAACGTGAAGTCACTCTTCTTTTTGACCCAAGCCTTACACGGCCCGTTGAAAGCAGCTGCCTCGCATGAGCAACCTGGTAAAGTCATCAACATCGCGTCTATTGACGGGATTCGCATCAACCCATGGGAAACCTATAGCTATCAGGCTTCGAAGGCTGCGGTTATTCAATTAACACGCCGTATGGCAACACGACTGATAAAAGACAGCATTAACGTGACGGCGATTGCGCCCGGTGCGTTTGCATCCGAGATGAACAAAGCAGCGCGTGACTTTGGTGATGCGGTAGGCAATGGCGTCCCTGCAGGGCGCATTGGACGCGATGAGGATATGGCAGCGGTCGCCATCTATCTCGCGGCGCGAAGCGGAGACTACGTGGTCGGAGAGACGATTGCCGTTGACGGTGGTGTTGTTTACGGCAGTGCCTCTGAGACCATCAGCCCATAAGTTTCAGCGGCCGAACCTGACAAAAACGAGATATTTGCTGCCGAATTAAAGCCGATTTCTCGGTCTTACAAAAAAGCCCCAAACTCTTCAGTGTGGGGCTTTTTTTATGTTACCGATTTCAGCTAGCCACAAAGACAGCCGAAGCGCCTCATTGTGCCTGCGATTTTTGCTGGTTGTAGAGCGGCTCGAGGTATTGGTCGACGTTGAATGAAGCTGGACGCTGTCGCGGTGGATACTCCGCGAGACTCTTCAAAAAACGCTGTAGCTCGATACGTGCAAGGCCAATATAAGGCGGCATTTTCCGCACCCACCAATCCTCGTAATTGTCAGCATTCTCGTCGGCACGCTCGAACGGATCTCTTCGCAAGTGGAAGAGTTTCGGGATGCGTTGCCCCTGGAACTCCTCACGCCATACCGCAAAACCTTTAGCACGCTGCTCAGCAAAGACGACTTTCCAGTCTCCTATCCGTATGGCGGTCAACAGACCATCGTCACTCCAGTAGAAAAAGGTATTACGCGGCCCTAGATCGGTTTCACCCGTTAACAGTGGCAAAAAATTAAACCCGTCGAGATGATTTTTGTAGGGTTTCCCGTCGATGGTCACACCCGCTTTAAGCTCTTCAGAGATGTTGGGACGACCAGCTGCGGCCAATAACGTGGGCACCCAATCTTCGTGTGACATGATTTCATTAATAACCTGCCCTTCTTTGATGCGACCAGGCCAGCGCACCATTGCCGGCACACGGAAACCGCCTTCCCAGTTCGTATTCTTTTCACTTCTAAACGGCGTGATTGCCGCATCGGGCCAAGTGTTATAGTGCGGTCCGTTGTCGGTGGAGTACATAACAATCGTGTTATCGGCGACTCCTAATTTATCGAGATGGTCGAGTAACTCACCCACCATCATGTCGTGGCCAACCATGGCGTCGTTGTAGAACCCCTGACCAGAGAGTCCTCGCTCGTCATCAGCAGTGTGGGTGAAAAAGTGCATTCGTGTGGTGTTGTACCAAACAAAGAATGGCTTGCCTTGATCAACAGCACGCGTCATGAAGTCGAGCGCCGCAAGTTTAAACTCGCGATCAACTGTCTTCATTCGCTCACGGGTCAGCGCACCTGTGTCGACAATGTCACCATCAGCAAAACTGTGAATAACGCCCCGTGGCGAGAAGAGTTTTACGAACAGTTCATTGTCATGTGGATAATCCGGATCTTCTGGCTCTTCCTCAGCGTTAAGGTGGTAAAGATTGCCGAAGAACTCATCAAAGCCATGATTGGTCGGCAAGAACTCATCCTTGTCACCTAGGTGATTTTTACCAAACTGTGCTGTGACGTAGCCCTCGTCTTTCAATAGCGAAGCTAAGGTGACATCTTCTGGCTGGATACCAATATCCGCACCGGGAATACCCACTTTGGTGAGGCCAGTTCTAATGGGTGACTGCCCGAGGATAAAGGCCGATCGACCCGCGGTGCAGCTCTGCTGACCATAGTAGTCAGTGAACTTAGCTCCCTCGTTAGCAATCCGGTCGATGTTAGGTGTCTCATACCCCATCATCCCCATATTGTTCGTCGACAGGTTCCAGAAACCGATATCGTCACCCCAGATGATGAGCATGTTGGGCTTCTCTTGCGCTAACGCATTACCTGCGAAGACAAGACTCAGCACTAAAAAGAGCAACCGCATTTGAATACCACCGTTTATTGTTAGAGTGGTGCAAGAGTACTTCGTAACGATCCGGTTGGCGAGATCGGTAACCTTGCTAAATAGGGTAAAAGATCAAAAATGTCTCAGGCCCGCATGTATCTACTTGTAAGCCCACTTCATAACCCCACTTTTCGAGTCTGCGAGCGCCTGCATAATCGGTTTGTCGATGACAGTGATACCGCCGCATGGAACAATTGCGCACGGATAAATCGCTTTGGAGCGGCTTCAAATGACCTCAATTACGTTCGGCGAGCGCCGGATACGGCCCGGGAAAATCATTTGTGTGGGTAAGAACTACGCGGCACATATCGAGGAGATGCAGAGCGTACCGTCAGAGCAAATGACGGTATTCATGAAACCGGCCACGTCGATCGCCGAAGAGCTCGTTGCGATGCGCGATGAACCGGTTCATTTTGAGGGCGAGATTTGTCTCTTAGTAGAGGATGGCGACGTCGCAGGTGTTGGCTTCGGCCTTGATCTAACGTTGCGGAAGCTACAGGGGAAGCTGAAGGACGCGGGGCTCCCATGGGAGCGTGCCAAAGCGTTCGACGGCGCAGCGCTATTTAGTGATTTCGTCGCGGCGCCCGAAAACCTAAATGAACTCATGTTAGAGCTTTATATCGACGGTGAACTTCGCCAACGCGGCGGGCCGCGTCAAATGTTGTATCCACCGGATATAATTCTCCAAGAACTTTCGAGCTTCTTAACGTTGGAGGACGGCGACATCATCATGACCGGCACACCCTCGGGGGTTGGTCCAGTACCAGCCGGTAGCGAATTTCATGGCCGCATTCTTGTTGAGGACCAGGAGCTCACGTCAGCATCATGGCGCGCCCACTAGGGTTTAGCGCATAGGCCTCACGAGGCGTAGTCGGCTCGGCTCGGCTCGGCTCGGCTCGGCTCGGCTCGGCTCGGCTCGGCTCGGCTCGGC
>CAJXZI010000272.1 GCA_913063005.1 uncultured Halieaceae bacterium
CTTAAGCGTACAATATTGGGTTTACTGAACGCGACAACCACGAGGTATTGATGTTACGTATCGCTCAAGAAGCGCTGACATTTGATGATGTTCTTCTACTTCCGGGTTATTCGGAAGTCACTGCCAAGGACGTCTCGCTCGTTACCAAGCTGACGCGTAACATCAGCCTGAACCTGCCGCTTGTCTCAGCGGCAATGGACACCGTCACGGAGTCTCGCCTGGCCATCGCTCTTGCACAAGAAGGCGGTATTGGCATCGTTCACAAGAACCTGACTGTTCAAGAACAGGCAGAGCAGGTTCGTCGGGTTAAGAAATTCGAAAGTGGCGTCGTTAAAGACCCCATCACCATTGACCACACAGCGACCATTGCTGAACTGATAGAGCTTACGCGTGCCAACGGTATCTCGGGTGTTCCTGTCATGAAGGACGGTGATCTAGCCGGCATCGTGACGCGGCGTGATCTTCGTTTTGAGACAGATACCTCACAGTCCATCTCAGCGATCATGACACCGCGTGAGCAGTTGGTGACCGTGAAAGAGGGCGCCTCTTCAGACGAGGTTCAGAGGCTGCTGCATCAACATCGTATTGAGAAGATTCTGGTCGTTGACGACGCCGGTGCCTTGGCAGGTCTCATTACCGTTAAAGATTTCGACAAGGCCGAATCTTTCCCTGATGCCTGCAAGGATCAATACGGTCAATTGCGCGTGGGTGCATCGGTGGGTACCAGTGCCGATACCGACGAGCGTGTAGACGCTTTGGTAAGTGCAGGTGTCGATGTGTTGGTTGTCGATACGGCGCACGGGCACTCGCTGAATGTGCTCAATCGCGTCCGCTGGATTAAAGAAAACTTCCCATCGGTTGATGTTATCGGCGGCAATATCGCAACGGCTGATGCTGCGCGTGCGCTCGCTGACGCAGGTGCCGACGGCGTAAAGGTGGGTATTGGCCCGGGCTCAATTTGCACAACGCGAATTGTCACTGGTATGGGTGTTCCGCAGATCAGTGCAGTGGCCAATGTTGCCGAGGCTTTGGCGGATACCAATATTCCCCTCATTGCTGATGGCGGTATTCGCTTCTCGGGCGATATTTCAAAGGCGCTTGTTGCGGGTGCGCACTCAGTCATGCTCGGCGGTATGTTCGCCGGAACGGAAGAAGCGCCAGGTGAAGTTGAGCTTTACCAGGGACGGACCTACAAGTCTTACCGCGGAATGGGCTCTATTGGTGCAATGGCACAGAAGCAGGGCTCCTCTGACCGGTATTTCCAGGATTCCAGTCAAGGCTCTGAAAAACTTGTACCCGAGGGTATCGAGGGACGCGTACCGTATAAGGGACCCGTATCAGCCATCATTCATCAGTTGATGGGCGGTGTGCGGTCTTCTATGGGGTATGCCGGATGTGCTTCGGTGCAAGATATGCGCACCAAGCCACAGTTTGTCCGCGTCACCTCGGCTGGCATGTCTGAATCGCACGTGCACGATGTGTCGATCACCAAAGAAGCTCCCAACTATCCAGTGCGCTGATCGGACCCTCCGTTTGGCCACTACAATTTGAACACGAGGGCACGATGAGCCAGGACATCCACCGGCATCGCATTCTTATTCTTGATTTTGGGTCGCAATATACGCAGCTGATTGCCCGTCGCGTGCGCGAAATTGGTGTTTATTGCGAGATTTACGCTTGGGATGTCACCGACGCTGATATCCGCAGCTTCGACCCCTCAGGGATTATTTTGTCGGGTGGTCCAGAGTCCGTGACCGAAGCTGATTCACCCCGCGCACCTCAGGTTGTTTTCGAGCTCGACCTACCCGTGCTTGGCATTTGCTACGGCATGCAGACCATGGCTGCGCAGATGGGTGGTGCCGTGCAAGGATCTGATACCTCAGAGTTTGGCTACGCCGAGATCCAAGGCATCGCCGAGGATCGCCTCTTGTCAGGTATTGCCGATCGAACCGATGAGGAAGGTCGTTCGATACTCGATGTGTGGATGAGTCACGGTGATAAAGTCACAGAGCTGCCAGAGGGCTTTGCTCGCACGGCTGAAACCGATAGCTGCCCAATTGCTGCCATGGCACATAACAAGAAGCCGTGGTTTGGTATCCAGTTTCACCCAGAGGTAACGCACACCTCCTTGGGTAAAGAGATCATGGAGCGCTTTGTCATTGAACTCTGTGGCTGCGAGGCGTTGTGGACTCCGGCTAATATTGTTGAGGACGCGATTCGGACAGTAAGAGCGAAGGTTGGCTCGGATAAGGTGCTTTTAGGCCTGTCAGGCGGCGTGGACTCGTCCGTGGTTGCCGCTCTGCTACACAAGGCGATTGGTGATCAACTGACCTGCGTCTTTGTCGACAACGGATTGCTTCGACTCAATGAGGGCGATCAGGTCATGGAGATGTTCGCGTCCAATATGGGTGTGAAGGTTATCCGTGCCGATGCGCAGGAGCGATTCCTTTCACGGCTGGCGGGTGTCTCTGAGCCCGAGGCAAAGCGAAAGATCATTGGCAATACGTTTATTGACGTATTTGACGAAGAGGCCGCCAAACTGACTGAGGTTAAGTGGCTCGCGCAGGGTACGATTTATCCTGATGTCATCGAGTCAGCCGGCTCAAAAACCGGTAAGGCGCACGTCATCAAGTCCCACCACAACGTCGGTGGCCTACCCGAGGACATGGCGCTTGAGCTGGTGGAGCCCTTGCGCGAACTTTTCAAAGACGAAGTTCGTCAGATAGGCCTCGAGCTTGGCTTACCTGAATCCATGGTTTTCCGTCATCCCTTCCCGGGCCCTGGCCTAGGTGTCCGAATTCTTGGCGAGGTAAAGCACGAGTATGCTGAGCTGCTTCGACGTGCTGACGATATCTTTATTTCTGAACTACGGAAGTCGGGCTGGTACGACAAAACGAGTCAGGCATTTGCCGTATTCCTCCCGGTCAAATCGGTGGGCGTTGTGGGTGATGGTCGACGCTATGAGTGGGTTATTGCGCTGCGCGCGGTGCAGACTATCGACTTTATGACCGCAAAGTGGGCACATCTTCCATACGAATTGCTGGAAACTGTATCAAACCGCATTATCAACGAGATCTCCGGCATTTCGCGTGTTGCCTACGATATTTCAGGGAAGCCGCCGGCGACCATCGAGTGGGAGTAAGCGTTATAAAGTGCCGCCATACTCGTATAGTGTAATCAATTAAATTCAAAAAAGGACGCTAAATCAATTACTGGGATGCGCACCATTAGCTTATTTTGTCTTTCACCTCATCAATGTAAACACCAAAGGTGCAGACAG
>CAJXZI010000273.1 GCA_913063005.1 uncultured Halieaceae bacterium
TTGACCAGTACAAATTGTTTCCCGAGTACCAGCTCGTAAACAAAGGCATGTCGCTTGACGAGTTCAAGCAGATCTTCTGGTTTGAATATTTGCATCGCATGCTTGGCAGGCTTATTGGTGTCATGTTTTTCGTTCCTCTCATGATCTTCCTGTGGCTTGGCAAGGTGAGGTCGTCGCTTAAGCCTCACCTATTGTTCTTATTGTTTTTGGGCGGCTGCCAGGGGTTTATGGGTTGGTATATGGTCAAGAGTGGCCTGGCGGATAGACCGGATGTTTCGCAATACCGTTTGACGGCGCACCTTGGCTTAGCAGTTGCGATTTATGCCTATATCGTTTGGTTAACCATTGGTTTGTTCTCGCCCGAACGTACTTTACGAAAAGATCACGGTTTGGGCATCTTCGCGGTTATCGTGCTCGTTTATGTCATGATTCTGAGTGGCGGCTTCGTCGCAGGAACAAATGCCGGTTTGTCGTTTCCGACGTGGCCGCTGATGGGGGATAGCTTTATACCGCCCGCACTTTATGCTCACGGCCTCGTTTCTGCCTTTGAGCAGGTGACGACTATCCATTTTAATCATCGGATGTTGGCTTACGTGACCGGTATAGTATTAATTGTCCTTGCTACACGAGGGCTTATAAGGTCATTAGACCATCGAGTAAGGTTTGCGAGCATCTTGATGCTGTTGGCGGTTAGTCTTCAGATTATTCTGGGGATCTCTACTGTTTTATCACACGTGCATATCCCAATTGCGGCAGGTCATCAAAGTGGCGCAGTGGTGCTGCTCACGTCGGTTTTATTCTGGGCTAGGTGTATTTTGACGTCCGAGACCTAAATAAACTGCTACCGGTTTGTTACCTTGTCGTTGCGGCTAAAAGGCTACGCTTCGGACAGTCGATGAGGGTCTCTCGACGCTATTCCCGCGCGTATGAGCCGAGCTATAACGTACAATTCGTCGAGTTTAGCCGGAAGCTAGAAAGCCTTATCGGGTGGTATAACCTCTGAGCTATCCATCTGATGTTTATGAGGAAAACCTATGCGAGCTCTCGTGTGTGACGACATTTCTGACGATTTCTCCGGAACCTCGATCAGACATTTACCACTCCCTGAGCCTGGTCCGGGGGAGGTAAGGCTTAGGATAAAGGCGGCCAGTCTGAACTTCCCCGATCTTCTGCTTTGCCAGGGAAAGTATCAATTGAAACTTGATCCACCCTTTACCCCGGGAATGGACACGGCAGGCGAGGTGGACGCCCTGGGTGAAGGTGTAACCCGCTTTGATATTGGTGATGCTGTCGTCGCAGGTATGCGCTTTGGTGGACTGTCTCAGTACGTTTGTTTACCCGTGGCAGGGCTCCGGAAAAAGCCAAGTAACTTGAGCTTCGCCGAAGCGGCCTCTTATCAAGTGGCCTATCTGACTGCTTACGTCGCGCTAGTGCGAAGAGGCAACTTACAAGCGGGTG
This sequence comes from uncultured Halieaceae bacterium, assembly GCA_913063005.1. Lineage (GTDB taxonomy): Bacteria > Pseudomonadota > Gammaproteobacteria > Pseudomonadales > Halieaceae > Luminiphilus. The sequence continues at coordinate 1,459 of CAJXZI010000273.1, forward strand.
AGACACTGCTGGTGCACGGAGCGAGCGGTGGTGTGGGTATGGCTGCGGTTGATATCGGCAAACTTTTGGGTGCCAAAGTGATTGCCACCAGCGGAAGTAATGAGAAGTTAGAGCGCGTGAAAGCGCAGGGGGCTGACCATGTTATCAACACCGTCGGGGGCTTTCGCGAGCAGGTCAAGGCACTAACCGAAGGGCGAGGTGCGGATGTTATTTACGATCCTGTTGGTGGGGACGTTTTCGACGAGAGCATCCGCTGCATCAATTTTGATGGCCGACTGCTTGTTATTGGCTTTACCAGCGGTCGAATTGCATCGGTCTCCTCGAATATGCCCCTTATAAAGGGCTTCTCGGTAGTGGGTGTGCGCGCGGGAGAGTACGGCCGGAGATTTCCTGAGAGGGGCGAGGAAAACCTCAATACCATCTGGCAATGGGCCGAGGAGGGTAGAACACACCCGTATATTCATGGTGAGCTGCCCCTGTCTAAGACGCTCGAGGGCTTCCGGATGCTGGAAAATCGGCAGGTTATTGGAAAGTTGATTATCCGCCCAGATTGGTAAGAGGTGTCACTTCGGGCGCTCAGATAGCCTTGTCTCTTTGCAGATAGAGGGTCTTGTCCGTCAACGTACAAACCGTCCTGTTGTCAGTAAACCTGATTTAGTGCCAGGCGGTGTTGAGTTTCCGACCTCGGTATTGATCATTAAATACTCATTTGGCGTCAAGTCGCGGAGCGAGTCATGCGGCCTCTCTGTGTTTTTGTTGACGATCCAGTCTGGCGTTATCTCCTTCACTTCCGTGAGCGTACGGCTCAGATAAGGCGCCAGGGGCGAGTCCTTTTGTGACAAAGTTGAGAAACTGATCCTCCTCCTGAACGTCGTGATCGCACTGATCGGCGCAATCAAAGTGAGTCTTTAGCCACAAAAGGTGGGCGTGGTCAGTCTCGCCATAAGCGGTCAGTCTCACCAAAAATCGCGCTTAAGTAGGACCATTGATCTCACGGTGGGTTTAGCGCACTCCCCGCATGGGTAGGTGATGACTAGCTATTAGCTCGGCCCAAATAAAGTCATTAATCAGGCCAGGCATACAGCGTCATAATCACTTTGAACTGCTGAACCGTTACACCCTCGCTCTCAAGACGAGACTGTGCAAGGTCTTTTCTAGGGCAGGTTATGTGTCCACTGTGTCCAAGCACGCGATGCCAGGGTATTTCAGTGTCACTCGGCAGTTGGCTGAGAATTCTGCCAACCCAACGCGCTTTTCTGGGAAAGCCCGCAGCCTCAGCGATTCGACCAAAGGAAGAGACACGGCCTTCGGGAATCTGGCTTACGGTGAGCAACACACGCGCTTTGGCGTCAGCCTCATTACTACTTTCCAATGCGGACGCGTCCAACGCGATTAGAACTGCTCTGATGAATCAACAGGTCTCCATCTCGCGTCTTCCAGGTGTGCCTGATAATTCCAATGCCCGATGGCATGGCCCAGCTCTGAAACGTCTCGGTTGCTGGATCAAAGCGCACTAAGGCATCTGGGCGCATACCGCTCTCGTTGTACCAAATAACGTCATCAATCACTGTCATGGAGTAGGGGTGTGACCGCTCTCCGCTGGGCGAGTCCCATTGAGTAATCTCACCTGTTTCGATCGCCAGTTTGCCAATTTTACCCAGCGAAGAATTTACAAACCAAACGTTACCTTTGTTATCGATATCGAGCCTGCGGATACGCGTTCGCTCGTCCGGAATCGGGTAATAAGCGACCTCTAAGCTCTCAGCATCCATCCGGCCAATGGCATTCGTGCCGTTAAAGGCTATAAAGA
>CAJXZI010000274.1 GCA_913063005.1 uncultured Halieaceae bacterium
CCGCTATTTGTCAGTCAACGCGGCACGCGCATCAGCCACCGCGCGGTACAAGAGCGGATTAGGCAACTTGCGGTGAAACATGGCATGTCACAACGAATTCACCCTCACGTCCTTCGCCACGCCTTTGCCAGTCATCTGCTTGAGTCGAGCGGCGACCTAAGAGCTGTGCAGGAGTTGTTGGGGCACGCAAACATCGCTACGACACAGATCTACACACACCTCGATTTCCAACATTTAGCGAAAGTGTATGATCAGGCGCACCCTCGGGCACAGCAAACCAAGAAAACAAAGCGTTAATCATTCAGTCCAACTGTAAGCAGAGCCAACGTGACCATAACCACTCTTTCGTTCGATCTCGATGACACCGTTTGGGACCCGCGACCCGCGTTATTAGCCGCGGATAAAGCTCAGTGGCAGCACTTAACGGTTCGCTTCCCCGGTCTGAGCGAGCACTTCACTAAAGACAGAGTCTTAGGCTGTAGAAAACGCGTCATCGATAAATCACCCATGATTGTTGGAGATGTCACAGCGCTCAGAATCGAAGTGATGGAGCAACTACTTCGTTCGCTAGATGTTCCCAATGAAGCCGCTACCAGCGCAGCCAAGGACGCTTTCGCAGCCTTCATGGCACACAGAAACGACGTTATTTTGTTCCCAGATGCAATGGCTGTTTTAACCGAGTTGGCGGAGCGATTTACGCTGATTGCCATCACCAACGGCAACGCCGACGTACATAAGACGCCCTTAGGGCCTCTGTTCTCGTTGGCCTTCAGGGCAGATGAGGTTGGGAGTGCCAAACCCGACGCAAAAATATTTGAGGTGGCTATGAGCGCTGCTCAGTGCTCACCGGAGGAAATGATTCACATTGGTGACAGCATAGAGACTGATGTAAACGGTGCGCTCAACGCGGGGATCACGCCTATCTGGTTTAACCCCGATGAGGACGATAATTCGCTCGGCATTAGAGAAGTAAGATCGCTCGCAGATCTTCCTGCGGCGATCGACTCACTTGTTGCTTAGATAGCTTCCTCGCCGGTCTCACCGGTTCGAATACGAACCACCTGCTCCAGCTCAGAAACAAAGATTTTGCCATCACCAATTTTGCCTGTGCTGGCCGCGGAAATAATTGTGTCGACGATCTGATCGAGCTGGTCGGCTGAGCTTGCAATTTCGAGCTTGAGCTTTGGCAAGAAATCGACAACGTATTCAGCACCGCGGTAAAGCTCAGTGTGACCGCGCTGACGACCAAAACCCTTCACCTCGGTAACCGTTACCCCCTGAACACCAATCTCCGACAGTGCACTGCGCACGTCGTCTAGCTTGAATGGCTTGATAATCGCGGTAACCAGTTTCATGAAAACCTCTTCCAGATTTTGCGTACGAATTGTGAGCGTAGAGTATGGCGCAAGCCAGAGCGTTAATGAAGTCAGGAATGATACCCTTGCGATAGAGTAAAAAAAAACCCGACCAAACGGTCGGGTTTTTACAGGTCGAATCGGTGCTTAACGATTAGCGACGGTGCCACCCGAGCGCTGAACATCGAGATCAAAGCGATCGGCTTGCATCACTTTAGTCCACGCTGCCGCGAAATCGCTAACAAACTTAGCTTCACCATCATCAGAGCCATAGACCTCTGCAATCGAGCGCAACTCTGAGCTTGAGCCAAACATCAAATCGACAGGCGTTGCCGTCCAACGACGATCACCGGTCTCACGATCGGTCGCTACGTAGACACCGGGGAACTCAGTCGATGCTGTCCACTCAACGCCCATATCGAGCAAGTTTACGAAGAAATCATTGCTCAGCTGACCTTCACGATCGGTAAAGACACCGTGAGATGATCCAGCACTGTTTGCCCCTAAGACGCGCAGACCGCCTACCAGTGCTGTCATCTCGGGTGGCGTCAGATCGAGCAGGTTTGCTTTGTCGATCATTGCGCCCACAGGTGACATGTAATTGCGGTCCTCGTCGTAGTAGTTACGGAAACCATCAGCTACGGGCTCGAGCGCTGCAAAGGAATTCACATCCGTCTGCTCTTGAGAGGCATCCATACGACCGGGGACAAACGCAATTTCGATGTCATGGCCGCGCTCAGCCGCTGCATTCTCAATCGCAGCAGCACCAGCCAAAACAATCATGTCAGCCATGCTGATCGCCTTGTTGCCACGCGCCTTGTTATTGAACTCGTCGCGCACAGTCTCGAGTGCCGCAAGTGTAGACGCAAGCTCGTCAGTGTCATTCACTTCCCATGAATTCATGGGCGCGAGTCGAACACGTGCACCGTTAGCACCGCCGCGCATATCGCTGTCTCTGTAGGACGACGCAGAGGCCCAAGCCGCTTTTACGAGCGAAGACGTGCTCACACCCGATGCCAAGATAGCCTTCTTGAGCTTCTTGATATCACGCTTGCTAACCAAGTCGTGATCAACCGCAGGGATTGGGTCCTGCCACATCAACACTTCTTCAGGCACATCAGAGCCCACGTAGCGTGCTCGTGGTCCCATATCGCGATGCGTCAACTTAAACCAGGCTCGCGCGAACGCGTCCTCAAACTCCGCGGGATTCTCGAGGAATCGCTTAGAAATCTCGCGGTACGCAGGGTCAGCTTTCAGCGACAAATCAGTCGTGAACATGATCGGCGCGTGCTTGATATCAGGTCGATGCGCATCAGGAACCGTCCCTGCCGCTTGTCCATCCACAGGAATCCACTGGATAGCACCTGCGGGACTTCGTGTCATTTCCCAGTCGAATGAGAACAGGTTGGCAAGGTAGAGCATGCTCCAACGAGTCGGTGTCGCTGTCCATGCACCTTCAAAACCAGAAGTCACCGTGTCCTCGGAGTGACCCTTGCCGCACTTATTGTTCCAGCCAAAGCCCTGCTCCTCGAGCGCCTCACCTGCAGGCTCAACCCCGACACACTCGTCTGGCTTGTGCGCACCGTGGCCCTTACCAAAGGTGTGACCACCCGCAATAAGCGCTACGGTTTCCGCATCGTTCATTGCCATGCGGCCGAAGGTTTCGCGGATATCGTGCGCTGCAAGCGCAGGATCTGGATTGCCGTTTGGCCCTTCAGGGTTTACGTAGATGAGACCCATTTGAACCGCAGCGAGCGGATTGTCGAGCTTGCGCTCCCCACTGTAACGCTCGTCAGCAAGCATGACTTTCTCAGGTCCCCAGTAAACAAGGTCTGGCTCCCAGTCATCGGTTCGACCGCCGGCAAAACCAAAGGTCTTAAAGCCCATGTCTTCCATGGCAACGTTGCC
>CAJXZI010000275.1 GCA_913063005.1 uncultured Halieaceae bacterium
CGGGCCACACCAATTTCATAGTCTACCGAGTAAAAGATTGCTTTTTCTGATAGAGAATTCATTTTATTGTTACCACGAACCGATGAGTTATCCGCTCTGGGTTTCATACGCCGATTACAAAACGCTCTCTACAAACTAAAATCACCTTATAAAAAGGTTACTTGTAGTTTTGGAGGGTTACCGCGCGATCAATAAAATTGCGCCACGGCAGTTGCTGAATGCCAAACTCGCGCCGAATCTTGCTGCAGTCAAGCGTGTGATTGACCATCGGTTGAGATTCATCGGTAACGTCTTCGAGTAACTCTCGACCATCAACAAACGGTCTGTACTGAGAGGCGCACGCCATCGCAGCCTCTGCAAAGTCCAGATAACCCGTTTCACCCAGGCTGCAGTAATGAAAGATTCCATGGCGGGGTGCGCCAGCACTCATTTGGTCGAGTATTCCCATACAAACACGGGCAACTTCGGCTACATGCACGGGGTTACCCTGTAATCGATCCGACACCTGAACAACTTGTCCGCGTCTCAAGGTGTCAAGCGCTGTGCACAATGCGTTTGGGCGCCGCCCTGCAAAAAGGCGGCCCAACCTCAAAATAAGAACGTCGTCTAAGTGCTCTGCGAGCGTCTGCTCAATGTCTAGCAGCGCACGCCCTAAGCCCGACTCGACGTCTGGCGTATCTTTCTCAAGATAGGGTCGCGTCATCTTCCCAGAAAAAACAAAGGCACTCGACAGATATAAATAACTGGCGCCAACGCGCTCACAGGCCTGGGCTAACCAAGCGCTGCGTTGCACATCGCGCTGACCGATACGGTCAGAGGAATCAATTTGCGTCACGATTCGAGTGTCGAGAACAACGTCAGGCGCTGCGTCACGGACGACACGACGAACCTGACGCTCTCGACCCCAGCGAGTCTTATCTAGACTCACCCCAATCAGCTCGTGTCTGCGTAACGGGTTCGCGAAGGCGCTAACGGAATACCCCACCGGAGTGTCATTACCCAAAACGAGCACGCGCATGACGTTAAAGCACCTTCATTAAGTTGTTGGCATTCAGTCGTGGATTTACAGGTTTTAACTGTAAACCACTCACTCACCTAGAACGGAATATCGTCCTCTGGGAAGTCTGCAGGTTGCGACGTTGGCGCAGGCGCGGCGTAGTTATTAGCGGGTGCCGCTTGCGCCATAGGCGCGGGGCTTGGCGCGTAACCGCCACCATCCTGATTCATGTTGCGGCTATCCAACATTTGCATCTCGTTTGCGACAATTTCAGTCGTGTAACGATCCTGCCCTGACTGGTCTTGCCACTTCCGTGTGCGCAATGAGCCTTCTACGTATACCTTGGAACCCTTTCGTAGATACTCAGAGGCAATCTCTGCCAATCGGTTAAAGAAGACAACACGGTGCCACTCGGTGCGCTCCTGCATCTGCCCAGTATTTTTGTCTTTCCAAGACTCAGAGGTCGCAATACTGATATTAGTAACACCTCCACCCGAGGGTAAAACACGGTGCTCTGGCTCCTGCCCCAAGTTACCCACCAAGATGACTTTGTTAATTCCACGACTGGCCATTTCTTTCTCCTAAGGCTCTACGGTTATCACCAACGCGCTACTTCTTTCAGTGGCTTAAACACTGTTCTGTGTGCAGATTGCTGCGCTGTCTATTAAGTTCTCTGTTGCGCGTTTTGCTAAATCTTGTGCTGCACTTCAGTCTGCGCCAGCAAACTCCTCCAACATGCTCACACTATAACAATCAAGCGGGGTCTGCGGGAGATCCCTCGCGTTCTTTATCAAGCAGCAATAGCCGCAGGTGACGCCAAACGCGACAGCCGCAAAATCACTGCCCATACTACCGTCAAGGCGGCCATACCCGCCCAGACACCGACAGCACCGACGGTTTCCAGTAGTGCCCCGCCCATAAGGCCCCCTATAAACACGCCAATAAACTGAGATGACGCGAACACGCCCATGGCGGTACCTCGCGCACTGGCAGGCGCATAGATGGACGTCAGCGATGGCAGCATTGCCTCGAGCGCAGTAAAGCCCGTAAAAAACAAGCAGAGGCCAACAAGTGTGGGCCACAAATCGCCCGCCGAGAGCAACAACACACCCAACAAAAGAACACCCAGACACTGCATCAGATTAGCAATAGGTCTGTCCATGTAACGCCGTCCTTGCACCAACCAGTAGATCCCGGGAACGGAAAGCACCAACGCCCCCAGATAGACCCAGGCATGCTGCTCAAGCGCAATACCTGCCTCAGTCTCGAGGCTTGTTGGAACGACAACAAACACTGCCATTAGCGTCAGGTGCAAAAAGAAAATGCTGAGATACATCAAGTTAAGCGACGGAATACTTAGCACTTGAGAGAGTCTCGAACCCTGAAACCCTGCTCCGTCCGGCCGCTTCTCTCGATCAAAGCGCTGCGGCTTGGGAAGAAAAAGTACAACCACCACGCCCATTAAGGCTAGGCCTGCCGTTGCCGCAAACACCATTTGCAGACCGCCGAAACTCGCGAGCACAGGGCCCAAGACGAGGGCAATACCAAAGGCGATCGCGATGCTGCCTCCGATGATGGCACTCGCCTTCGCCCGTTGCTCCTCTCGGGTGTAATCAGCCACAAGCGCCATGGTAGCTGACGCAATCGCACCCGCGCCCTGCAGAAAACGTCCGAGAATCACGCCCCAGATACTCGAGGACATTGCTGCAACGACGCTCCCGATTGTGAGCATCGAAAGTCCAAGCACGATGACCAATCTGCGATCAATCCTGTCAGACAACCACCCCATGGGAATCTGCAAACTGGCTTGTGTTAAACCATAGGCGCCAACGGCTAGCCCCAACAGAAAAGGCGTAGCGCCGGCGAGATCGGCGCTGTAGATCGCGATCAAAGGTAGCACCATGAACAATCCCAGCATGCGCACTACGTAAAGGGTCGCCAGCATTGAAACGGCACGCGTTTCACTTGAGGAAAAGGATGTCACGAGCAGAAACCTTGAGTAAAAACGTAGGGTATCACGATCGCGACAAATCTCGTGAAACACAGTCTATGAAGTGCGGATGCGCGTATAATTAGCGGTTTGCCCAATCAAAGAGCGGCGAGAGATTGCACGCGGATAAGTCGCCAATACATCTCCGCTCAAAGACCAAGCAACAGCCAAACAAGTAACAGCCAAGAAAGCACAGCAAGCTAACTACAGGCTAACTACAGAGAGCCCAGCAGTATGGATACTATTCAGGTTCGCGGCGC
>CAJXZI010000276.1 GCA_913063005.1 uncultured Halieaceae bacterium
TCTTTTGCCCCGATCGTAAGTTCAAGAGGCGCCAGCAGAGGCTTTTTAACAAACGACACCCAGCCACCTAGTCCGCCGGGACAGAAGGAGCGAGCGACTTGAAGCGTATCTTCAAAACCTGAGGTTGTAATGAGACCAACTTTGGCACCGCGGCCCGTCAAAACAGCATTCGTCGCAACCGTCGTTCCGTGCATCACAAGCTTAATGTCTGCAGGGTCAATGCCCGAGGAGTCGCAGATTTTTGCGACACCATTTAATACACCAATTGATGAGTCCTCGGGAGTCGACGGCACCTTCGCCGTGTTGGTCTCGCCCGTATCTTCATTGAGTAGCAGGAAGTCGGTAAACGTTCCTCCCACGTCGACGCCAAGACGGTATGACATGTTTTACGTCCTCTTATCTCGTTATTCAGTTGGCGATTTTCTGCCAGTTATTAGTAAGCCAGTAATGTGCGCGGCCGCCTTGCTGAGCACCCATCATCTGCGTCAAGCACTCAACGCTTTGTAAAAGTGCCTCCATATCGATGCCTGTCGACAAGCCAGAACTCTCGCAGAGCATGACCACGTCCTCGGTTGCAACATTTCCTTTCGCACCTGGCGCAAAAGGACATCCGCCTAAACCACCTGCGGAGCTATCGAACTGACGGACACCGGCATCGAGTGCGGCAAAGACATTGGCGAGCCCCATCGCGCGCGTGTCATGAAAGTGACAGCCCAGTCGCTCCGCGCCGTATTGGCTAACTAGCTCTGCCATCATCGACTTCACATCTCGTGGATTCGCCGCGCCGATGGTGTCTGCAATCACGAGTCGCGCTGGCTCGTTGCGCATCAGCTCGCTGGCCTGGTCAAGCACCACCGAAGGGGCAACCTTGCCTTCGTAGGGGCACTCAAAAGCAACCGCCAAGTAGGCGTGAATCTCAACGCCCTCATCTCGAGCCCGCGCCAAAATGTCACTTGCCATGCCGAATGTATCCGCAAGGCTCTTGCGAATATTATTCTGATTCATCTGCTCAGTCGCTGACAGCACAATCGCGATCTGATCTATGCCTTCTCGCCGCGCTAGTTCATAGCCTTTCATGTTTGGTACGAGCGCACTGAACTTTGCGCCGCTTTTGGGAAGCGTTCTCGCCAACTCATCAGTCCCCGCCATCTGGGGAACCGCTTTGGGCGAGACGAAGGAGCCAATCTCGAGCTCTGGCACATGGGTCTTTGCTAAAGCCTCGATCAGTTCTCTGCGCTGCTCGAGCGTGATCTCAACGGACTGCGCTTGCAGACCGTCGCGCGCAGCGACTTCCTTGATCGTAACGGTATCGGTCATGTTTTTGTTTACCTCAGAATGGCATCAGTTTGCCGAACCATTATTTTAAATTCTGATAGCGCGGTCAAAAGGCATACTCAAATTGCATACATGTACTTTGTTTATACCGCTCTGACCAGACTGTAGATTGGAATAGGGACTACAGAACCTAGTCATTTTTGCGAAAAGTAAGCTGCATCTGACCGTTTGGTTCATCACCAACCTGAATATCGGCAACCCGCCAGCCAGCAATGCCATCGCGCGCTTCAGACACCGCACCGTTGGTACGGTCGTCATGACCGATTGGCGCTAAGGCGTTGCCTTCAATTTGAGCGACCCCCAATGACAATAGAAATAAGCCCTCACCGCGCTCGCGAAGCTGGCGCATCGGCTCGCCCTCAGCAACCGGCTGAACCAAGACAATCCATGATTCCCCAACGCGAAATCGCGACGTAATGACACCTCGGGAGGGAAGCGGCTCATCGATGAACTCGATATTAAACGTGCCACGATATTCGCGCTTTGCGCTTTCGATATCCCGAACCAATAAATTCACATGGTGTACGTGCGTTAAATCGAACTTCTCTGACACCTGAGCGTCTCCTCTTCTGGCACGTCACTGCGCATCAATGATGCTTCTTTTGCCCGAGCCACACCCGGTCATTAGAGTCGCGCTTGCGACTTCCCTAATCTACGTAGCATCATAAAGACTTGGTTCTACAGAGGTGGCTCAATGTCGAGCACAGACCGAAAGGCACTAGAGCGAGAGGCACAGGGACTTGGTCAATCTCCAGCCCTGCTGATAGTTGATGTGATCAAGGGTTTCACCGATCCCGACTGCCCTTTGGGCAGCGAAGCGGCATCAGTTGTTGAGGCAAACCGCCAGCTAATGGAAGTCTTCCACTCGCAAAACCGCCCGGTCTACCTCACCACTGTGGTTTACGACAGCGATGAACAGGCGTCTGTTTTTCGAGCCCGAGTGCCTGCCTTGAATGTGCTCTCAAGAGGCGCGCATTGGTGTGATATCGATCCGCGACTGCCTCTTTCTGCTTCGGACACCATTATTGAGAAGACACATGCGAGCGCGTTTCACGGAACTGAATTAGCGGAGCTATTGCGACGTGAAGGTATCGACTCGCTTGTGGTGACGGGACTCACGACCAGCGGCTGCGTGCGGGCGTCTGCAGTCGATGGCCTGCAGCACAACTTCAAGTGTGTCATTCCAGAAGAGGCGACAGGCGATCGAGATCCGAGCGCCCATCAAGCAAATTTGTATGACCTAAACGCAAAGTACGTCGATGTACTTCCCTTAGACAAAGTACTTACGCTACTTTAAACGTCCGTCACGCACCCAGAGTCCACAGCGCATTCTGTTCTCGGGGCTAAGATGCAAAACACCGCCAGCTCCCGATAGTGCGACGTCTACAGGTAAGCGTGCGGAGACCGTTGAAAGCTACTCGTTCACTTTTGTCATCTTGCTGTCCGCCCAAAAAGGGAGTCGACTCTCCTGGTCTTTAAGTAGTGGCAAGTCATCTTTAGCCCAGAGTGGCTCCCAAATCCCGGTGTCTTTTAACAGACACTCAAGATCAGGCGCTCCGATCTCTTGCTTTATCTTTGTCTTGGTCAGGCGTCGGTAATGCTTACGTAACTCATCGAGACACCACACGCGATATTGTGATGACCGAGCACCCTTGTAAGTAACACCATCAACCGTAGCGTTGAACCGCGAGGCACCGCCTCGAACAGCCTCCACATTGGCGTTTAGATAAGGTAGGTAGCCCCTCGCGATATGCCTCAAAAGCACGCGAACATCCTCAGGCACTTCATCGACTAATGAGCCCTTAATCGATGACGGACTGCTATTCCACAAACGCATCACCCATTCGAGTGTTCGTGGCGCAGCGTGCCGAAGCATCTGTAGAGGTATCGGGTCCAAGGCGAAATGCCGGAA
>CAJXZI010000277.1 GCA_913063005.1 uncultured Halieaceae bacterium
TACGTCTGCAGTGAAACGAGATACAACACCCTGCTGCGTGATCTCGTTGAGCATTTCGTACCAAACCTTCTCAATCTCTTCGATTTGAGGCAGCTGGTCCGTGCCACTCATCTTAGCGATAAGGTCCTGAAGGAAGCCTTCGCGGCTTGGAAATTCAGAACTAACTAAAGACACCTCAATGTTTGACGCCAAGTCGCCCGACGCCGCAGTCAAATGACCAAACAACTCAGACAGCGAGCCAAGACGCTCTTTGAGCTGCTCTTGCTTTGCTGCGATAAGAAGCTCGTTATCTTCGAACTTCTTCTCGAGTCGTGCAGAGCGGCGCTCTTCGGCAGCGCGCTCGCGCTCAGCGCGGTTAAGCTCCGACTGCTGATTCGCTTTGTCCTGAGCAAACCGCTGCTCACGAGCGCGATTCTCACCGGCAGCGCGCGAACGACCCTGCTTAACAAGGTCAAGCAGCTCACTCATGTTTTGTGCAGCGACTTCTTGAGGCGTAGGCCCTGCTGGGACCTCGGGAGCCGCGTCATCCTGCGCTACAACGGCGCCTGCAAACATACCCGCAACGACGAAGGTTGTTGCTTTTAAAAACTTAGCATTCATCTTAGTTGGCCTCCGGTGCCGCGATAGGCATATTCAAGAGTTCGATAGTCGCCTGTTTCTTGGCGATGCGGACCGCTTTACGGACGGCCGCTGAGTAGTCGGCAGACGAGAGCGTCTCCCAGCTACGGTTTGAGTTATTCCAAGCGCGCGTCTCTGCGCCGTCAGTTGTCTGTGCAACCAGTGCCACACGGCCGATTCGAAGCACGTCAACTTCACGCGAGGCGCCATCAACGTCGATAGTGTCTGAGTAAGACTCAATACCGCGTCCATATTGCAGCTCTATCGAGTAAAGCTCCAAGACCTGGCGGAAGGCTTCCGCAGACGTCACGTCGGAGCGGTCGAGATTTGCACGCACGGCTTCGATGTTGCCCTTGCGGGTGTCGAGGTCGAACGGCATATCGAGATCGATGAATTGATCTAGCCCGTCGAGCATACGCGTGACCAGCGGCGGAATCTGTCGCTGGATTATCGCTGCATCAGAGATCGACTGATCGATGTCTGCAATTCTGCGCTCTTGGTTTGCGATTTGGCGATCGAGGCGCGCGTTGTAGACCTTTAGGCCCTCAACCTGCTTCATTACCGTCTTGTAATCGGACAGCAGATCGCGAGTCTCATCCGCAAGGCGATCTATTTTGCCCTGTGAAGTTCGCGCAGCAGCAGTGCGGTCCTTACCAACCTGCATAATCGCTTCGAGCGAATCAGCGTTTGCTACCGCTGCCCCACCCAAGAAACTGGCGGCGATAGTCGCAGCGCCTAGAAGAGTTTTAAGCCGAGTAATAGTCATGGGATTTGTGTTTCCTCACGCAAAAGTGTTCATGGTCCACAAGTGGGCCGTTTGTCGTCGGTACGGTGATTTTCTGGCCGCAGATCTGTTTTTAGCAGCTATCGATCTGCCGACGCATGTTCAGAACTCTATAACCTACGCTGAAGCAGTGCAATGACCGGCGCATAGGAAATGCGCTAAAAAAAGAAATTTTTAAAGGGATTAAGTCTTTTCGAGCTGAATAACGCTGAAATCGTGGCTGTTACGATCGCCCGCTTCGACGAACACTCGACTGACCTCGCACCATGAGTCGAGGGCGTCCAGCTCAAAATAGGCGTCGCCAGAAACGGTACCGTGCACGCGGGTGAGAAAAGCCCGACGGGCAAAGGGCAAGGCTTGACGATAAACCTCTGCGCCACCGATCACCATGACGCTATCAGCGCCATCGATGAAGGCCTGACCCTCTGCAACATCGATCGCCTCCGCCATTGAGGTGACCGGTGTGACGCCCTCAGCTGTCCAGCTAGTGTCTCGGGTTAATATGATATTAAGTCGTCCCGGCAATGGCCTGCCGATCGACTCATAGGTTTTTCTCCCCATGATAATGGGGCGCCCCAACGTGGTTCGCTTAAAATGTTGCAAGTCATCGGGAAGGTCCCAGGGGAGCGAATTTCCACGGCCAATGACACCGTTATCCGCCACGGCGACAACAATAGCGACTGGAAGACTATCGTCAGTTCGCATACTCAGATGGCAACCGGCGCTGAAATATTGGGCTCGGGGTCATACCCCTGCAACACAAAGTCTTCGAAACAATAGTCGTAGACACTGTCTGGCTTACGCACTATTTCCAGCACCGGCCGTGCTTTTGGCTGCCGCGCCAACTGCGTTTCGACCTGCTCAGCGTGATTGCTGTACAAGTGGCAATCCCCCATGGTAACGACCACTTCGCCTGGCTCAAGACCCACCTGCTGACAAAGCATATGAACCAGCAGCGATACTGAGGCAATGTTAAACGGCAGACCCAAAAACGCATCGCTCGAACGTATGTAGAGCATTGCGGACAGCTTGCCGTTGGCCACGTAAAACTGATAGAGCAAGTGACAGGGTGGAAGCGCCATCCGTCCCGCTTCGACATTTTCTTGCGGCGAGAGGGTCTCGTCAGGCAGATATTCAACATTCCACGCATGAAAGAGAATGCGCCGGCTCTCCGGCCGGTGCTTTAAACAATCAATTACGTAATCAATCTGATTAATCGTCTTGCCGTCACGTGTCGGCCAGTTAACCCACTGCGCACCGTAGAGTGGACCCAAGTCCCCTGCATCAGTTGCCCATTCGTCCCAAATAGAAACGCCATTCTCACGCAGCCACTGCGTGTTGGTATCGCCGTTGAGAAACCAGATAAGTTCGTTGACCACACTTTTGAAATGCACTTTTTTGGTAGTCAGAATCGGGAAGCCGTCGGCCAAATCAAACCGCAGTTGCCTTCCAAATACTGAGCGGGTGCCCGTTCCAGTGCGGTCTCCCCGATCGACACCGTTGTCCCGAATGTCTCTGAGCAAATCTAAATACTGTTGCATCTCAATGCGTCCTAGGCTTTTGCATCACGTCTGTACGCCCATATGATAATCGCCGCTCCGGCAATAATCATGGGAAGTGACAATAATTGGCCGCGCGTGACCCAACCAAGTGCGTCAAATCCTACGTGCGCATCGGGCTCCCGGAAGAACTCCGCAGTGGAGCGGAAAATACCGTAGCCGAACAAAAACAATCCGGCTGCTGACCATCGTGGCCTTGGCACGCGTGTGTACCAGAACAAGATCACAAAGAGCAGAATACCCTCCATCGCGAATTGATAAAGCTGCGACGGGTGACGTGCTAGC
>CAJXZI010000278.1 GCA_913063005.1 uncultured Halieaceae bacterium
AGCCGCAAGCCGCAAGCCGCAAGCCGCAAGCCGCAAGCCGCAAGCCGCAAGCCGCTAACAGTGTGTGCTCCAGAAGCACAAAAGAGACACAAAAAGAGGCACAAAAAAGGGCGCCGCAGCGCCCTTTTAATTGATTACTTCATTGTTACCAAAGCGGTTAACCCGTAGGCACCTCGGTAAAGGGAATGCCTTTGTCCATGCGAGGCTCTTGCGGCAATCCAAGCACACGCTCCGCGATGATATTAGTCATGATTTCGTCAGTACCACCGGCAATACGCAAACCCGGCGCACCCATGTACGAACCGATGATGTTGTCGGCAAGCTTAGAACGCTTGGTATCCCAGATAGCACCCGATGTCTCTAGAAGGTCCATACAGAACGACGCTAGCTGCTGCATCTTAGGCGCACCCACAAGCTTACCGATGGAGTTCTCAGGTCCCGGGATATCACCACGCGAAAGTGCCGACAGCGTGCGATAGCTGGTGTACTTGAGGCCTGCCTCTTCGACGTAGAAGTTGGCGAGGCGTGCTTTCACCGCGCTGTCTTCAATTGCTGGCTTGCCGTCGATCATGACTTCCTTCGCGAGCTGAACTGCGAGATCCACATTGACACCGCTGCTACCCGCACCAATCGCCGCACGCTCGTTCATCAGCGTCGTCAACGAAACTTGCCAGCCTTGGCCCACTTCACCCAATCGCTGTGAATCAGGAACACGCACGTCGGTGAAGTACACTTCGTTAAAGTCCGACTCACCCGTCAGCTGCTTAATCGGCTTGATCTCAATGCCAGGCGACTTCATGTCGATGAAGAAGTAGCTAAGACCTTTGTGCTTTGGCACGTTGGGATCAGTCCGAACAACTACGCAACCGAAATCCGAATAGTGCGCGCCTGACGTCCAGATCTTCTGTCCGTTGATCACCCACTCGTCACCGTCTTTCTCGGCTTTCGTGCGAAGCGCCGCTAAGTCTGAACCACCGGCGGGCTCAGAGAAGAGCTGACACCAGATCTCTTCACCGCTAGCAAGCTTCGGAAGATAACGCTCGAGGTGGTGCGGCTGCGCATACGCCATGAGCGTCGGCGCCATCATGCCCTGACCGATAACAAAGAACCCTGCCGGCACGTCGTACTTGGCTTCTTCCTGCTTCCAAATAACCTGCTCGATGGCTGATGCACCACGGCCACCGTAAGCGGGGTCCCAACCAATGCAGGCCCAGCCCGCATCATACTTACGCTTTTGCCAGAGTTTGGCCACTTCCAGGCGGCTCATACCCTTGATTTCATCTTTTGAAGGAACGTTTGCCGCTAGCCAATCTGCCGCCGCTTTACGAAACGCTGCCTGTTCGGGAGTATCGTTAAAATCCATGATTAACCTCTCTTTTTCTCGTCTCGTTTTATTCGTTATGCCGTGGCAGCCAGGCCATCAACCAGACGGCTCTGCCATTGCTTTTCACTACCTACAGCAAGGCTCAAAAGCTTCGCGCGGCGGTAATAGAACTGGCAATCAAATTCCCAGGTAAAGCCCATACCACCGTGGGTTTGAATATTCTCTTCAGCTGCAAACAACGAGGCTTGAATCGCCGCAACGCGCGTCGTAGCTGCCGCAACGGCGAGGTCACTAGCACCTGCGTTCAAGGCCCATGCGCCGTAATACGCGTTACTGCGCGCCAAGGTGTTTTTGACATACATTTTAGCCAACTTGTGCTTGATAGCCTGGTAGGAAGCAATGGAGCGGCCAAAGGCGAAACGACCCAGCGCATACTCACGCGCCTGCTCAAGCGCTCGATCAGCAATGCCGATCTGCTCCCATGCAAATAAAACAGCTGCCGTGTTCATCAGTGACTCGACCGCGGCCCAGCCCGCGCCCTCTTCACCCAGCACTTCAGCGCACGCCCCATTAAATGTGAGCTCTGCGTGTCCACGACTGAAGTCGATCATCTGAACGTTGTCTTTATCGATACAGTCCTGGCTCAGGTCGACGAGTGCGAGCGTTGCGCCGTCACCTTTGTCTGTGGCACAGACAACGATAGCAACGTCGGCAATACCACCGTCTGCCACAGGCACTTTTGTACCGTTCAAAACACCGTCTGCTAGCGACGTATTCATTTGATCCGGCGTCACCGCACCGCCCGCCTCGCCCATGGCAAAGCAACCAATCGCTGAGCCGTCAGCAAACTTGGGCAGCCAGGCTTCTTTCTGCGCTTCCGTGCCCAGCGCCATGATCGCTTCCGCGGCAAGATAGACCGTTGAGCTGAATGGTACGGGGGCGCAGGCGCGACCCAACTCTTCAGCGATAACGACGAGCTCCAAACTCGACATACCCAGGCCGCCGTACTCCTCGGGGATCGTGGTTGCGGTCCAGCCCATTTCCGCGATGCCTTTATAAAGGTCCGCGTCGTGAGTCTCGCGGTTGTTCAACACGCGTCGTACCAAGGTCGTAGGACAGTGTTGGGCCAGGTAGTTCCGCGCCTGGTCCCGCAGCATTTGCTGTTCTTCAGAAAACTCGAAGTTCATGCGTTGGTCTCTATTGTTGTTAGAAGTGGTCTAAGAGTAGCGAGCGGCAGTGCGACTGCCAATACATTGATGCGATTTTGGTGGGACGATGCGATTTTGGTGGGACAAAGGTGGAGGAACTCCAATGTCAGCTAGGGGTGAATAGAAGTCCTCAATGATGGCAGACCTGCGAATGAACGTGTTGCCGATCCCCCGCTGAGAAAGGGAGCCACTGGTTAGGTAGACAGTGAGGTTGTTTTTTTAATACTCAAAAATCAGTGACCGAACCTCGTTGGCCGATCGCCACCGTCCTCTGGCATTGCAACGACCATTCTGCCTGTAGCCACAAGCGGTTGCTTCCAAATTTTGTCCGCTTGCGTTATCAATACCTCAAGAAATAGAACAAAAGAACAAAAGAACAAAAGAACAAAAGAACAAAAGAACAAAAAGGATATTTATGAGAAACCACGGATACATCAATCAACGTAGCACAGCACTATGTCTCGCGTTCGCTGCCCTATTCACACTTGCCAGCTGTGGTGGAGGCGGCGGTGGAAGCAATCCAACACCACCGCCTGTTGTGGTCGACCCGCCACCCCCTGAACCAACAGGGCCGGATTTTTCTGAAGTTGACGCGTCTTTCCAAGCCTTCATTGATGACCGCACCGACTTCGATGGCATTAGCTACGTCCTCGTGGATGCCGATGGCATCATGCATCAAGCGACCTTTGGTGATCACACGGACGACACGGTCG
>CAJXZI010000279.1 GCA_913063005.1 uncultured Halieaceae bacterium
ACAATGCAATCGACTTCGAACTCCTGACCGTTGGCTACAACCCCTCTCTCCGTAAACGCCTCGACACCTTGGCCGTCCGTGTCCACGAGCGTCACATTAGGGTTGTTAAAGGCTTGCAAGTACTCGTCATGGAAACAGGGCCGCTTGCAGAACTGCCGGTAGTAGGGCTTGAGTGATTCTGCTGTCTCAGCGTTATCAACAACAGAGTCAGCGCGCGCTCGGACCTTCTCCATTTTGGCGAAATCTGCCATCTCCATCTTTTCCTGAAGACCCATTTCAACCATTGCCTTGTCGGTGAGGTACTGTTTGAGGCCGCGCTCTTTGCGGGCGTTGGAAAACGCCCACCCCAGACTCCACAACAAGAGACGCCAACCGCTGGGTCGGTACTGCCGCATGCCGCCAAAAATATCCCTGAACGCCTCGGTCCAACCGTCACCAACCAAGTCCTCTTTGACAGGCATACCCGCCAAAAGCGATTCAAAGTTCGTTCTGCGCTTGTGATGCCAGCCTGGCTGCTGCGCCTTTACCCAGTCCTCATCAATGTCCGTATTGTTACGGACATCAATCGACGACGGTGTTCGTTGGAAAACATAGAGCTCCTTTGCACCGGCCGCCAAATGCGGAACGCACTGAACAGCTGTAGCACCAGTACCGATAACCGCCACGCGCTTGTCACTTAGCTTATCGAGCCCGCCAAAGGGACCGCCACCGGTGTAGTCATAATCCCAACGGCTGGTGTGGAAGGTGTGACCGGTGTACTTGTCGATACCCGCTATGCCAGGCAACTTCGGCCGGTTTAAGGGTCCGTTTGAATGGATGACGAAGCGCGCCTTAATCGTATCGCCGCGGTTAGTGCGCGCGATCCAAGCGCCCTCGTCCTCAGACCAATCGGTACTCAAAATTTGCGTCTGCATGAGCGCAATGTCGTGGAGCTTGTATTGCTCAGCAATGACCTGGCAGTACTCGAGCGTCTCGGTTGCGTTAGTGTAACGCTGCTTAGGAACAAATCCCGTCTCCTCTAAAAGCGGGAAATACACCAAGGATTCGATATCACAGGAAGCGCCTGGGTAACGATTCCAATACCAGGTACCGCCGAAGCCTCCGCCCTTTTCAACAATCATTAAATCGTTGATACCTGTATCGCGGAGGCGCGCCGCGGCGAGCATGCCACCAAAACCACCGCCAATGATGAGAACTTCCACCTCTGCGTTGACGGCCTCACGCTCAAAGCCCGGTTCTACATAGGGGTCATCAATGTAGTGGGAGAAGTCGCCCGTTACCTCGATGTATTGATCGTTGCCATCCACTCGAATGCGCTTGTCGCGTTCTTCACGATATTTCTCGCGCAACTGATCAGGGTCAAAGTTGAGGGTATCGGATACTGCCGCCGTCATGTGATGTCCTTACTGCTCGCTATTATTTTTAGTCGCAATGCTTCTTGGCTGTCATAGTTGGCTGTCAGCGATCGGCGCAACCTTTTCCTAATGTAGCAAAGTCTCTGCCTGTATGGCTTTAATCTCTTGCGCCACTTCCAGCGCCACCATTTCAACAGCAACATTGCTCTGGATTCGTATTTCTGTTTTAACTGGGGAATAAAAACGAGGATGGGCGTCATGAACGATCTAAGCCAAGGCCAACACCACGAACTCACCGCCGAGCAACAGTGGGAGCAATTCTCAGCGCTCAAAACAGCCGAGGATTACATCGAAAGTCTCAGAGGCCGAAATCTCGACGTGTTCCTTTTAGGGGAGCGTATCGATGAGCCCGTTGACCACCCAATCATTCGTCCTTCGATCAACGCCATGGCAGAGTCATACATTCTTGCTGAGGAAGACCCAGACCTCGCCACCGTCTGGTCCTCTATCTCCGAGCAGCAGATCAATCGGTTCTTACACGTGCCCGAGTCGTCGCAAGACCTTGTTCAAAAGAACAAAATGCAACGTCGTATGGGGCAACTCACGGGCACCTGTTTTCAGCGTTGCGCAGGACTGGACACGCTGAGTGTTCTCTTCTCAATTACTTACGATATCGATAAGAAGCACGGCACGCCCTATCACCAGCGCTATGTGAACTTCTTGAAGAAAGCACAGCAAAATAATCTGATCGTCGGTGCAGGCATGACCGACCCAAAAGGTGACCGCAGTAAGCGCCCGAGCGATCAAGCAGACCCTGACCTGTTCATGCACGTCACCCGACGAACTGAAGCCGGCCTCTACGTCAAAGGTGCCAAGGCGCACATGACGGGTGGTCTCAACTCGCACTGGATCTGCGTCATGCCGACAATGAATATGCTCGAGGGCGACAAGGACTACGCGGTGATAGGCATGATCCCCGCCACGGCGCCGGGGCTCACCTATATTTACGGAAGACAGTCCTGTGACACGCGAGCACTTGAAGCCGGCGATATCGATAAAGGCAACGCCAAGTACGGCGGCCAGGAGACGCTGGTGATTTTCGATGACGTGTTTATCCCTTGGGAGCACGTCCTTATGGACGGCGAATACGAGTTCGCACAGGAACTCGTCTCGCGATTCACCGCTTACCATCGCGCGAGTTACGTCTGCAAAACCGGCTTGGGCGACGTCATGATCGGCGCCGCTTCGAGCGTTGCTGAAATGAACGGCGCAGAAACCGCCAGTCACGTCAGAGACAAGCTTGTTGAGATGACGCACCTCAACGAGACCATTTACTCGTCGGGTATCGCCTCATCCTATGAGGCGACAAAACACGAGAGCGGGGCCTTTATCAACGACCCCATCCTCGCCAATATTTGTAAGCACAACGTTACACGCTTCCCTTACGAAATCTCGCGGCTTGCTCAGGATCTTGCCGGCGGCCTTATGGTCACCCTGCCCTCTCAGGCGGATTTCGAGCATGAAACTATTGGTCCGCAGCTTGAGAAATACCTGAAGGGAAAGACGTCAGTGAGTACCGAGGATCGCACCCGAATGCTTCGCCTCATTGAGAACATGACGCTCGGGCGCAACGCCGTTGGCTACTTGACAGAGTCCATGCACGGCGCGGGTTCACCGCAAGCACAGCGCATTCAGGTACTGCGAGAAACCGACTTCGGTAAAAAACAGTCGCTCGCGAAACGACTCGCAGGCATTATCGCCACTGACGCAGATTCGCCGTAATTGAAGCAGTGAGGTAATGGTATCGCGGACCCCGTTTGTGGGGTTCGCCAATCCAGTCGTATGT
>CAJXZI010000280.1 GCA_913063005.1 uncultured Halieaceae bacterium
GTCAATACTATTGGATAGTTTCCGTGGATGAAACACTTTACATACCACCAAAGCCAAACTCGCTCCCTGCGGTCATTGCGCTAATTCGATCACTGTGGAAGGGAGATGGGAATCTTCTTGAGCTGCTCCCTGCCGAGGCTTATCACTTCGACATCGGCCACTTAGGGCGCTCTAGACGCGGCACGGTGCTCTTCAACCGCCCGTCAGCAGTAAAAGAAATCATGCGTGACGAGCAGGGGGTTTTCCCTAAAAGCGATCTGATGGTCGGCGCACTCGACCCACTGATTGGCGAGAGTATGTTTGTCACCGACGGACCTAAGTGGCGGCGTCAGCGCGCGATGATCGACCCGGCTTTCAGTTTGATGCGCTTGAATGTTGCTTACACGGCGATGTGTGCGGCCACTGACGATCATGTTGCAGCCATCAGTCAATCTGCGGACTCGGGGGCCCCGTTCTCTCTGGATTTGGCGATGAGCCACCTCACAGCGGATGTCATCTGCCGAACCGTGTTTTCGACACCGCTGGCGTCCAATGTGGCAAAAGAGGTGTTTGAGGACTTTACGCTCTTTGAGAAGTCTGTGGCCCAGGTAGATATTCTAGGAATGATCCTGAAGCCCGCTTGGTCAGAGATCAAACAAACCCCTGAGGTGCTCGCAGCTTGCCAGCGTATAAGACATCACATTGGTGCTTTGATCGATACTCACCTCAATGCCGATGAGGGTGAGTACAACGATATTGCTTCAGCGGTTATTGAGGCCAAGGACAAAGATACGGGATTACCGTTCTCGCGCGATGAGTTGATCGATCAACTAGGTGTTTTCTTCCTCGCGGGCCATGAGACCACGGCAAGTGCGCTCACTTGGGTTTTCTATATTTTGGCTGAGCGGCCCGAGTGGCTCGTGCGGTTGCGCGAGGAAATTGACCCCTATATGCGCGAAGGTGATCTATCTTTCGAGGCCACAAAGAAACTGCCTCTGACGCGCGCTTTCTTCAAGGAGGCATTGCGACTTTACCCACCCATTACCTTTGTGCCGCGAGTGGCTCTAGAAAAGGTTGAGATTGAGGGTAAACGCCTGCCGCGAGGAGCACTGGTGATGATTGCGCCCTGGACACTACAACGCCACAGCAAATACTGGGACGATCCGCACGCCTTTAAACCTGAGCGCTTTCTGCCAGAAAACGAGAAGAAGCTCACTCAGGGCGCTTACATTCCCTTCGGGCAAGGACCCCATTTATGTGTGGGTGCCGGGTTTGCGCAGGTCGAAAGCTTACTCATCATGTCGCAGTTAGTCAGCAAGTTCGATTTTGAATTATTGCCTGATCAAACCGTCGTTCCCGCCGCGAGATTAACCACCCGGCCCGCGGAACAGGTCATGATGCGAGTGCGTCATCGAGGGTAGTGGTTCGCCGAGCTAATGCGGACGATAACTTCGCGTCAAATTCCGTGATGTCACCATTACAGGTGCGAAGCTCCTCGCTATCTAAGAGAGTATGAGAGCACCCCATCGAATCCTGCGCAACCACACAAGGCAGTCCACACGTGAGAGCTGCCCGCGTGTTTGGATCAAGATCATTACGGTGGATCCATTCGATTTCAGGACGGGTCTCGCAGTAGCTACGCCAGTTCTTTTTTCCGAGTGGGTTTAACCCGTGGGATATATCACACAGCGAGCAACTGCGTGTGCCAGTGACTTTACCGATCGCGTAAGCAATTTCTCCGAGTACGGTAAAATCCGCGTCGTAAATGGCTAGTATCTTCTCTTCCATAGCAGAGCTACGCCCCTAGTCTGACCTTATAGGGCACCTCGAGCGATATAGGTCTCGTCCTGGCAGTTCAAGAACTGCTCGGTGTTACTGAGTTCATCCGCAATGTATCAGATCGTAAATCGGGGCCGTCATGGCTCCAGCCTGGCGCTTTGAAGATATAACTCAGCTTATCGCGCCATGTTTTGGCTCGACAGATATCATGCCACATAGAGCCGTATTCGCCAAAAGCGACCTGCATGACTTTGTGGGTGTTGATATTTTTAGTTAAGCCGTACTGAACGGGTTCTTCAGCCACTTCCTCAGAGAACGTGCCAAACAGACGATCCCAAATAATGAGGGTCGCGCCGTGGTTACGATCAAGGTAGCGAATGTTGGATCCATGATGCACGCGGTGATGTGACGGTGTATTGAAAATGAATTCGATGGGTCGAGGGAACTTATAAAACGCCTCGGTGTGCAACCAGTACTGGTAGATCAAGCTCACGCTGAGCATCGTAACGATCATCGCTGGGTGATACCCGATGAGTGCCAGCGGCACCCAAAAGGGGTACTTCAAAATGCGTTCACCCACGCCCTGGCGGAGCGCAGTGCCCAGGTTGTAATACTGCGAGCTGTGGTGTGAGACATGACCCGCCCAGAGCAACCGGACCTCGTGGTTGCCTCGATGGAAACTGTAGTACGTCAAATCATCCAAGAAAAACAGCAGTACCCACCAGTACCAGCTTGTGTCGATCACGCCTTGCAGGGGCGACATCGAGTACGCAACGAACATGAGCGAAATGCCCAGAAACTTTGGAATCAAATCGACAAAGACGGTGAGCAACATGACGCGCATACTCGTCCAAAAGTCGACTGACTCGTAGTGTTTAGTCGTGGCTTTGTAAGCCCACAACACCTCAATGGCGAGCGCTCCAAAGAAAAAGGGTAAGGCCATCATTACCCAGTCGTCCTGCATTACCGCAATAACTTGGTCCATATCATCTGCCCCCAAAAGCATCTGAGCGGCTATCCGTCGCAGATAAGCCGTTGCATTGAGTGTAGTCGAAAACTTAGAGTGTCGGCATCCGTAGGTGTGAGACGTCCCGTGATGTCGTTAGGTGCCATAGGTCGCTGCAGGATCCGACTCAAAAAGTGCCTTTCTATAAGAATAAGGAAAAACCATGGCTGATTTACTCAAAATGTCCGCAGATCTCATCGACGGGCGAACTGATATGCAAGCGTCAGGACCGATCAACCTCATCAAAGATCATTGCAACCGCCCTCGGGCAAATTACTTCGTAATTTGAGCCCTCGGAACCTCGGACATTAAGGGGTTAATAACGCCCTTCGTAATATTTTTGCGAGATCTCTTGAGCGAAAAATATTTTAATTACATCAGGGTCATTATTATGAATAATTAACAAATATTGCGCAATGACCATT